>CBDULE010000001.1:0-28544 GCA_965367995.1 uncultured archaeon
CCGCAATTAATACGTGAGATAAGAGAAGGGATAAAAAGATACGAGGTGGAAGAATTTGAAGAAGAGTATTCTGAAAATTCTCAGATGCCCTGAATGCGGAGGGTTACTCAGCAGTATTTGCTTCGTAAAGGACCTAGGTCTGTTAAAATGCGGAAAATGTGGAAGAGTTTATCCAGTCCATAAAAATATAATCATGCTATATCCGGATGAGATGATAGAAAGAATCAGGGATGTAAGAATAGTCTTCAAAACAATCCTGGAAAGGTTAAAAATCGAATGCAATGTAAAGCTCGACCAATGATAATTGATTTAATACTATTTTTCTTGTCTTTTCATCATCTGATTTAGCATAACTAATCAAAATTGGATAGATTGAAGCTAATATCGATTTTTCTCCCTTGAAGGAATCAAGTAAATTTACCCTTCTCTCGCTAATACTGATATAATCATCTAGCTTAATCACCCTAAACGAATTCTTTTGAGCATCGAAAAATAAAATCTCGTTTTCATTAACTAGTTGGTCAAGAAAATCGAGCCTTAATCCAAGGAAATTAAGTGATGAAACCTTATCAATAAGAGTATTAACAAGATCAATATCGATAGGAAAATCAAGTATTAATGAATTTATTGCTTCAAATCCCTGTGGAATATCCTCTCTTTTTCTAGCATAAATATTCTTTTCAGAAGATAGTAAATCGATTGAAAATTGCTTACTTAAATTCTCTAGGGCATCGTAAACATCTTTTGATATTCCTTTCGGTACGAGAATTTTAAAGGAAACACCAGATTCTATATTGTTTTTAACAAGCTCCTTACACCAGAAATAAAAATCATGAGATTTGGAAGGATTATCTAAAATAAGCAGAGTATTGTATGATATTTCAGGTACGATTTCTATTTTACTAAAAATATCACTAAAAGGAATATAGGTATTCACAAAGAAGCTCATGTTTTGGAGAGAAACAAAGAATGTTTCATCTTTTTTCCAAATATACAGTCTTGTCATATGATATCCTCTCAATAAACTTAATTTTTGTTCGTAACTGATTTAGATTATTTAAAAGAAGAGCAATGATGATACCCCAACCTATCTGAGTATAATGAAGAGGTGCCCCTCTCCTGAGCGGATGCTAAGATGGAGGAGAAGCAGAATGGAATTACTTGAAGGAGAAAAAATATTAGTAAAGACTAACCCTCATCCACTAAGCTTCTGGCCTTACTATGTCTTCTTCATATATTACATCATCATCGGTTTTTACTTTACTACTTATTATGAAAACATTCTAAACTTTGTTAAATCACTCGTTGTTTTAGAGGAATTAGCAAATATAGCTGTCATATTCTTATGGCTTTTACTAATAATTGCACCAGCTGCAATATTCTCCATAGTTCTTATATCCTGGAGATGGCTTATAGTATATTCCATTATTGGAATCTTGGGACTATATTTGTTGATATCTGGTAAAGCAACACTCTTCCAGCTTCAATATATGGTAATTATTATAGGCTTCCTCGGAATTGTTCTTACAGAAGTTTATAGAAAGTCGCATGAGTACTATGTAACGAACTATAGGATAGTTGCTAGATTGGGTTTTCTTGGTTTATCCGAAAGGGAGATTTTTTACAGCAAAATTACTGAAATCTTTGTTAAGCAAGGTATCTTAGGAAAAGTTTTTAATTATGGTTCTTTAATTCCTGTAACGGCTTCCGGTATTGGAACTGGTGAGGACGCTGCTCAAGTATCTGTTGGAGGAGGAATAACAAAATCGTTACCATTAGCTCCTAAGATAGGTGGAGGATTAGTTATAACTGGAGAAAAAGCTGTAAGAGTTCCTAGAGGAAGAAGTTCCTTCATTCTTTATGGGGTTCCCAAGCCGGATGAAATTAAGAGCATAATTGATGAACAACTCAAAAGTGCTGAGCCTCAACATTATTTAAAGAGGCAAGTAGAACTCTTAGAAAAATTGATTGATAAGGAAGAAAAACAAGAAGAGTCAGAATGAGCTATTATCTATTTTTCACCCATTTCTTGGAGCATCCTCATTACTTCTTCATCACTTCTTAACCTATAACCAAAGAACAATGTAAGCAAGAAGAACATCAAACCAGCTATAGCAACACCTAAAGCTCCAGTCCAATCAGGTTGCCATCCAGGGAAGCGTTCTTGGAAGAATGGTGTCAGATAATAACTGAAGATAATCCAGAAAATTCCTCCAGTAATCACACCAGTAATCTCGCCTATCGATGTTACGAATTGATATCCACTCATAGTTAATCCGCGCTCTCCTGGGAGTGCTGTATCAGCTAATCTTCCTAAGAAAGAAGGTGTTATTGCAGATATACAGAATATACCTGGGGATATCACTAAATAAAATCTCACATCGCTGGTAGGAAGATGTAAGTATAGATAAGCAACTGCACCTAGTACAACAGAAAGAACTAGACCAGTAATACCTATAATAGCCACAGGTTTTCTTCCTATCTTGTCTGCTACATAACCCCATAAAGGAGCAGGAAGAGCAAGTACACCGATAATAACAGCAGTAATATATCCCGTCGCTTCACCAGATGCGCCTAGTGCAGTCAATATTATTATAGGCCCTAAGGTAAAAGCTAAGCCCCATAGCGCAGACATACTTAACCATGTAGCCCCAAGATCCCTTCTTATACCTGAGAACATCACTCTAGCTCCTTCTCCAAAGTGGCGAAGTGCCTCTTTAACCACAGAACCTTCGAAATCTTTTTCTGGTGGGATATCCGGTAACCATACATAATAAATGATTGCTACTAAGAAGGATATTGCAGCAATTATTAGAAAACCATCTAGCCCATCTACTGGATGCTTTTTAGCAAAGATTCCATAAAATAAACCAGCGAGACCTGTACCAATAATTCTTCCAAACATTAATATGGAATCCCAAAGACCCATTCTAAATGCTCTGCTTTCATACTCAGAGTATCTTGCTATAATAGCTGCCGTAGGAGTAACTTTTAGTGAAGATGTTATTCCCTCGATTAATTGAGCGAGAAGTAGCGTAGCATAGAACACATATGGACCAAATAAGTAGAACATAAATTTGGCAAACCAATAAACTAGCATAGAGATTCCACTCATAATTCCAGCGAAGACAATTATCTTTTTAGGACCCACTACATCCACAGCAAATCCTGTTGAGCCTGCAATCATACCCTCAATAAAGGAGAAGCTCATGCCGTAGATTACAATTAGTAAGACTATTGTAGTATAAGCGAATCCTTCTGCTTCAAAAACTTTCCAAATTACAACCTCATCAAGAAGCGAGGATGTACCAGTAGCTACTCTGAAGAAAAATGTGCCTATAAATAAGACTAGCAATACTCTTCTGATGAAGCAGATATCCGTCTCAGGGAATGATGTTTTTTCTTGCATGTAATTTCACCCGTACCATGTATAAAAAAGAATAGAAAAGTTGGGTAAAAATAATAAACCTTCAGGAAAACATAACTTAACTCTTACACCATTTAAGACCATTTAAGGATTTTTTATGAGTAAATGTTTTGGATTACTTAACTTCTAGCTTCTTAAGTTGTGCTAAATACATCTCAAAAAGCTCCTTTGATGTTGTGGCATCCTTTGGACTCTTATCTGGTCGCCATCTAACAAATCGTGGAAATCTTATAGCTATTCCTGCGTCTTTCTTAAGCTCCCTTTTTACAATATCTTTTGCTGCAGTATGTACTGGGGAGAGAGTAAGTTCAGCGCCTATTACTTCCATAACAAGAGCTGGTTCAACCCAGTAATCTGGCTCCATATTTGTATCTATATTCTTTGGTCTTGATGATCGTATATACGGCTGTAATTTTAAAGGCAGATCTGCAAGCTCTGTATCAGTAAATCCAGAGCCAACTTTACAAACACTCTCAAAGACATCTTTATCGGGATTATATGATGCAAGTAGTAATGCACCATAAGTTCCTGCTCTTCTTCCTTTTCCAGCAAATGCTCCTATAACAACTAGATCCACAGTATCAACCATCTCGCTCTTATAATCCCTCTTATACTTAATCCAAAGCCAGCCTCTACTTCCTGCCTGATATATTGCATCGTCTTTTAAAGACTTAACAACAAGACCCTCACATCCTGAGGAGATAGCTTCTAAGAAGAACTCCTCTAGCTCTGACACGCTTCTAACAATCTTCATGTGCGAGAGCACTATAAAATCATTTGGTTTAACGATAGATTCTAGAAGTTTTCTTCGCTCTAGATACGGCTTATCAATTAATTCTTCACCGTTTAAGTACATAATGTCAAATAGAAAAACTTTAACTGGATACTCTTTTATTATCCTCTCAATATCATATTTTCTTTTCCTATGCATTAATTCCTGGAACGGCCTCATATCACCAGTATCTGGATCTATTGCAACTATCTCCCCCTCCGCAATAAAAGTATCAGCCTCAATGAATTTTTTCGCATATTCTACTACATCAGGATACTGATAAGTGATGTTTTCGAGCCTCCTAGAGAAAATGAGAATTCTACCATCTTCTGTTTTATGTATTTGAGCTCTTTCTCCATCATATTTCCATTCAGCAGCGGCTTCTCCACCTAGTTTCTGTAGAATTTCCTTTGGATCGCTTAACCTCTCTGCGAGCATTGGTCTTATGGGAATTCCAG
This sequence comes from uncultured archaeon, assembly GCA_965367995.1. Classification (GTDB taxonomy): domain Archaea; phylum Asgardarchaeota; class Njordarchaeia; order Njordarchaeales; family Njordarchaeaceae; genus Njordarchaeum. The sequence goes on from CBDULE010000001.1 coordinate 4,658, forward strand.
GTGTTATTTTAATCTTCTTTAGGCCTTCTTCTCCCTCAGAAGCAGCAATTTTAGCAATATATCCTATATCTGGAATTTTATTATACGCTCTTTCAATAAGCTCTCTACCACCTTTCTTTGTCTTTAAAAATGCTTCAGCTAAAGCGTCAAGAAGGAGCATTTCACCAACTCCTAATCTGAGTTCGCCAACAACTATTCTAATCAGATATTTTGCCTCAATTGGCTTTGCAGAAAGAAGCATACCAACTAGAATCCTAACTTTAAGATCTTGACTTCCAGGACCAGAAGCTTTAGCAATTTTGACTAGTTTAGAATAGACTTCCTTTACAGTAAGAGGTGCAACGAATAAAGCTTGCATTTTTTTCATCGAAATTGCTTTCTCAGCAACTCTCCCTATATCACCAAAAGCTTTAAGCATTTTCTCTAGTTTTTGAATTGAAATTCCAGATGCTGTTGAGATAGCACGTAAAGCCATCCTTTCCGCAACTCCTAATTCTGGATGTCCTAAGTAATCTGGCCAAAGTTCTCCTAAAGTAAGATATGCGATTTTATCTACTTCATCTGGTTCAGCTTTTCTGAATAACTCTACTAAGACCTTTGTCATCTCTATTTTTCCAGTTAATTTCTCAAGGCGCTCATAATATCTGCATAGCTCTTCAAAAAGCATAGGCATTTTTAAGACCTAAGTTAATTCTAAAAAACACTCTAAATTTTGGATGTAAAAGTAAAAATGCGTAATAAAAGTTTACGAATAGCGTATTTCGCTTAATTAAAATCCCTTAAGGAGCGACCTCTACTGGATTGTATTTCCACTCATATAATTTTGAAATCGAAATTTCAGCAGCGGCTATTGGTATAGATAACCCCCAATTTAGGATTACCTGAGGATGAAGTTCCCCAATAATACCTATCCCTTTGTTATTTACAGTAATTTTAGCTACTCTACCCCTAATAAAGGAAGGATGCTCGGTCCGCTCAAACTTTATTGAATTGAATCCTAAACTTTGCAAAACGAATTCAAGCTCTCTTCTTATTTGGGTGTAGTCCGCTGATGCGGAGGCTATAAGCATAGCTAACTTCGTCTCGTTTTCAGCTTTTACATCACTCGCTTCGTTTAATTTAATGACGTCAGATACCTCAAATAATTTAACTGGAAAACTTGTTTCTTTATTGTAAGATAGTGTTTTCAGTAGCTCAGGTAGCAACCATGTTCTTTCAATGTTAATTTTACTCTCCTTAGCTCCAAGAATTTCAACGGATGGTTGAGGATCTAAGAGCATCTTACTATATTGATCCTCTTTGTTCGTTAATGCGAAAGTAAATGCTTCAAGGTAGCCTAATCCTATAAGCAATTCGCGTATCATATCAACAATATCGGTTTTTTCTACTGTACCACCAGTAGTGAATACCGGAGTTAGCTCTGGCTCGAAATTATCATATCCATAAGCTCTTCCCACATCATCAGCAATATCTATAGGATGCCAAATATCTGCCCTATATCCGGGAACATATACGCGTAAATTAGTGCCATGAATTTCAGCATCTAAACCCATCTTATTAAGCAATTTCTTAATTTCTTCAGCTTGAAGATTAAGACCTAGAACTGAATTAATGTAATCTACTGTGGTTTCCCATATCTTAGGCTCAAGGTAAGGACTTCTTTCTTTATGTGTTGGATAAACAATCTCTACAGAATAAAGTTCTCCACCCATTTCAGCGAATATTGATGCCATGATGTTTATCACAATCTCAACAGTCGGTTTATGTGTTCCAGTCACCTCAATGAGTATTTCTTCCTCACCAACCTCAACTTTACCATAATCCTCAGAATTAATTATGGGTGGTAATGATAAAACGTTTCCTCCACCCTCTACGAATACTGGATAGATGTCAAATTTCTCTAAGAGATGTCTATAAGCTATACCTTTAGGATGCTTCTCGAGAATTTCTCTAGCATCCATAATAACATCAAAGCCTAATGGTCTAAATCTAATATTTTCCGGTTTTTCAGCATAATAACGAAGAGGCCATTTAATTTTTTTAAGCGGATAGAGCCCTATTGATGCCTTTTTTCTCCCTCTACAAAATGTTTCATGCAACTTCTCTTGAGCATAGATAAGGTCATCTAAATCATCCTCTGATATCTTAACCCCCTTAACGACGGTAGCTGCTATATAAGGTCTCACTTCAGCTACGCTTTTATCGACATAGATTTTATATTTTGGATTGTATTTTAGTGGATATTTATCTAAGCCAGGAGATAGGAGCATATACTTTTTAAGGGCTCTCACAAACCCATAAGATGAGAGCATGTCTGGTCTATCGGGGGTGATTTCTATCTTAAGAAATATCTCACCGTTTTTCTCCTCTTTTGACTCGATTTCAAATCCCATTCGGAAAAGGATTTCCTCCAATTCATCAACAGAAATTTTCTGACCCAAAAGCTGGATAATTCTACTAAGTTTGATATCTAGAACTGGCATTGAAAATCTCACCTCTCAAAATAACTTAATTCTAGGCGTTTCATAATAACGTATCCAATCAATATCAACCATTGGACCTACAAGTTTTCTAATATCATTTATGCCGTAAATTATTGCTGCAAGTCTCTCAACAGCTAATCCCCATGCAATCACGGGGACGTTAATATTATAGGGCCTCAGAGTCTCGGGTCGGAATAAACCGCTATTTCCAACTTCAATCCATTTACCTGCTTTTTCATGCCATGCAAAAATTTCCATACTGGGTTCCGTATAAGGATTATATGTAGGCTTAAAGCGTAATTGAGTAATTCCCATTTTTCTGTAGAATTCTTTTATGTAACCCATCAAGCTTCTAAGTGTTAGATTTTCTGCAACTACGAATCCTTCCACTTGATGAAATTCAGCTAAATGTTTCCAATCTATAGTTTCGTTTCTAAAGACTCGGTCTATGCTGAAGAATTTAACTGGTGGTTTCACTTTTCCAGTTTTAAGCAAAAATCCAAGTACTCTAAAGGTAACTGCTGTAGTATGTGTTCTTAGAAGGAGCTTCATAGCTTCATTTTCATCCCAGGGCTGACGCCATCCCGTGGATCCAGTATCTCCTCCATTCTCCTGGACAATTTTGACAAGCTTTACAAGATCCTTATCTTCTACAATTCCTCTATTCGGTCTAGCTAGATAGAATGTTGCTTGCATTTCCCTTGCTGGATGATCTTGTGGTATCCACATGCCATCCATATTCCAAAATGCTATCTCTACCCAAGGACCTTTCATTTCTTTAAATCCCATCTCTAGGAATATTTTTCTTATCCTCTCCATTATAACTCTCAGCGGATGCTTTCTTCCTCCCCATGTTCTTGGAACAGGTGCACTTACGTCGTACCATCGAATAACCTTCTTCTTCCATATGCCACTAGAAATTACCTCTGGGGTAACTCTATCTATGACCTCAATGTCAGGAATTCCCTTAGAAATAAGTTCTTTACCCTTCTCCGTAAGAATAACCTTCCATTTTGAGATTTCAACAGGTTTAATTAACCCTCTCCTACGCAAATCTAAAATTTCCCTATCTTTAGTGTCTATTGAAACTTCTCCTCTTAAAACCCTATTAAACGCTTTAACAGATGGCAATTCATCAATTGAAATATCCTTAATTAACCTTATAATCCTTTGACCTTCGGCTCCCTTCTCTATCCTTATTATTTTGAGTTTAGTTAGTTTACCTATCGCAGCATTTAATTCCGCTTTATCAAATTCTTTTGATAATTCTGTAAAATCAGCCTCTTTTACTCTCTTGAGAATTTGCAAAAGCCTGGCTTCGGGAAGAAGAGCCTCCTTATACTTCTCACCTTTTTCTGAAAGCACCAACATTTTTCTTTTTTCTTCTACTCTTTTTGCTAGTTCTTTATTTTCTAACCAAAGAGCAGCCCTAGAAATTTCTGCAAGAGGCTTATTTAACTTATGTGCAATTTCTTCTTCATAAGCTTCAGAGAGCTTATGCATCTGAAAGAATTTTAATAATTGTCGCTCGTTCTCTGTTAACATTAGAATAATTTCATCATGGTTCATTATTTTTCACCATTCACCTCTTCAATTTAAGATGGTATAAGAACTCTGCTTGAAAGATAAAAACGTTACATTACTTTTAACATCTCAGCTGCAGCAAATTTCTAAAATCAAAATAATTTTTTACATTTTCTAACGAAGAATTGAAAGCGTGAAAAAAGACCATAAATAATTTGATATCCCCCAAAAAACCACAAATTTTAATTGATAGTAAAGTTCTAACATTGAGTATCTAACAGAGAAATTCTTATCATAATCATCCATTTACGCTGTTATTAGATGTTTAAATAATGGCGACTCTTCCAACATTTTTATATCGTTATCTAAAAAATATCAGAGATAACAATTATGGATGGTGATAGTGATATGGCAAATGATTCAGAACAAAATGAGATGAGCAAAAAGGACATTTACGAGCTTAAGAAGCTTATTAAGGAATTAGAGAAGAAAACAGCTATTGATGGACACTCAACAACTCTGGTGTCATTAATAGTTCCAGGAGGAACGCCAATAGGTGAAGTTACAGAACTTATTAGACAAGAACTTGCAACAGCTGCAAGAATAAAATCAAGAACGACAAGAAAACATGTTCAAGCTGCTTTATCAAGCATACAGAGCAGATTAAAATACTGGTCTAAAATTCCAGATCATGGTCTTATAATATATGCTGGAATTACTCAAGAGGGAAAGCTTTTTTACAAAGAGATTGTTCCGCCAAAGCCAGTAAGAATTAAAAGATATCTATGCGATTCGCGATTCTATGTGGATGTTCTTAAGGAAATGGTAAAAGAAGATGAAAAATATGGAATAATATTAGTCGAAAGGGATGAAGCTACAATAGGATTATTGGATGGGAGTAGAATAGAAGTAATAAAAGAATTGAGAGGATTCGTGCCTCCAAAGCATAGTAAAGGAGGTCAGTCATCAAGACGTTTTGAAAGAGCAACTGAGGAGGCATATAAGGACTTTCTTAAAAAAGTTGCCGATGAAGCAAACAAAATATTCCTGAACATGGATATAAAAGGCCTAATAATTGGCGGACCTGGATATGCTAAGGAAGATTTTGCGGATAGTAATTACCTAGATTATAGATTGAGGAAGAAAATAATTGGTATTGTGACGACTCAGTACATGGGAGAAGAAGGGCTTAGAGACGCGCTTTATGAAGCGAGAGAATTAATGAAAGAAGCAAAATATGTGAGAGAGAAAGAAATATTTGATAAGCTGATGAGGACAGCAATGACATCGCCATCGCTTGTAGCATATGGATTTAGGGAGGTTAATAAGGCTTTGGACGAAGGAAGAGTGGACACTCTTATCATTCTTGAAAACATCAAAGGAAAAGTTGTAAAGATATATTGCGAGAATGTTGAAATGGACCCCATTTATGTCATGATTATAGATGATTCTGAGCTTCCTAAAATGGAGGAACGAGCTCAAAAATTATGTTCGAAATATGGAGCTAATTCTAAAGTTGAAATTGTGTCGGATGATGTAGTAGATTTCTTAGTTGATAAAGCTCATAAAACTGGTGCTAATGTAGAACTAATCTCTCCAGAAGGAGAGACTGGCAGAATGCTTCTAAATACTTTTAAAGGGATAGCAGCATTGCTTAGATACGCCTATTAAAATTCTAAGTTGCTAAAGCCATAATTTTAGACTTCATAATGCGAGATTCTTCAGTCAAATATTTGAGCATTTTCCTAAGCTCTTCAGCTTTCTCTTCAGGAATTTCGATTTTATTTTTACTAACATCGCTTAAAATTTCTTCAACAGTTATCCTCAAGCCCTCAATTTTAATTGCGTGAACTATTAGATCCTCCTGAGCATAAATTGTACTTTCTATCTCTTCGAGTAGCTTATCCACATTAACAGTCCTTGGCATCATTTTCGCGGAAGTCGCTTCTTTTACTCCTTTCACAACTTCTTTAGGAGACGGTAATGTTTTGGGTATTTTCCTCCCCTTCTCTACAGCTATAGGTCGCCTAGGCGCCATCATTAATATAAGGCTTTTAATTTCACTCATTGAATCTGCAATCATATTCATATTATCAAGTAATTTGCTCATTTTCTCATTGAGTTGATTAATTGTATCAGATAACTTTTCAAGCTCTTCTAGCACAAGCGATAATTGTGATAATACTAATGATTCTGCCGTTGCTTCCTTCTCCTTTTTGACTTCCTCTATGATTGAAATGGCTTCTGAGAATACTTCCTCTCCTTTTTCTTCAATCTCTTCTTTTTCTTCTTCCTTAACTTCTTCTTCCAAGATTTCTTCTTGAACCATTTCTTCTAATTTTTTGACGTCTTCAGCTTCTTCCTCCTCAATTTCTTCTTTTTCGGCATCTTTTTTCTTTAATAATTCTTCAGAAGACATGATATACACCAAAAGTTTGAGTCTACAATTAACATCATTTGTGAACTTTTGTAAATAAAATTTGGTGATTCAAAAATGTTGGTAGAAATTGACGATGCTGGCACAGGTTCTCCAGTTGGAGGAGTAGTGATAGGTTGTAGAAAAGGCGACACTTTTGTTTATGAGGTAATACCTCCCATGAACTTTCATAACAGAGGAGTTTTTTCAAAGGAGATTCAAATTCAAGTGAGAGAAATTGTAAAAAAATTATTGCAAAAAGTTAGTTTTAACCATGAAGAAGATGAAATCTTAATTTGCAGTTCTAAAATTTTTAACGAGACTAGAAATTGGTTAGAGAAACAGAATATAAGATGGAAACTTGGTAAAGTGAGAGGAAAAACCCAGGATTTAGTTGAATTTGCCTTTGACTTTCATCTTGTTCAGATAGGTGTACCTCGTCTTCTCCTAAAGAGACTAATCGAATATAAGCATTATGTAATTGAATTACTTAAATGGGTTGCACTCGATCTAGAAAACCGTTCGAAGTATGTTAAGAAGTACTTTAAGGTATGGAGAAATAATTGGAGCAAAGTGAAAGTTATCCTTGAGGAAGGCCAAATAAAGAAAAATAAAAAGTATTGTATAATATGTGGTCGAGATATAAAGGAAGATGATAAAATAGTAACCATTAAATACATAACTCCTGCAAAGGTATATACTTCTATGGCGCATAAAGAATGTACTAGGGGATTATTATGAGCCTCTTAGAGCTAGCAGATATCGTAATCCATATGGGGAAAAAGCACTGTGAGATCCTTAGGACAATCGAAAGAGCGTCATATAGATTTAGATATGTTCCACTGCAATATATTGCTAGGAAAATGTCAATTAAGCCTAAAGTATTGGAGAGAATGATAGACTGGCTTGTTAAAAATAAGTTGTTGAAGAAAAAGCAAGAAGACTATATTGGTTATGCTTTGACATATAAAGGAGCAGATGCATTAGCGATCAAGGAAATAAGTAATCTAGGAATAATAACTCAAGTTGGGCCTAAAATAGGTATGGGAAAAGATGGAGACATATGGGTAGCGTATCTAAACAATAAACCAAGGATAATTAAGCTTTATAGGATAAGTCCAGAAAGATTCAAACATATACGCTTGCACAGGTATTATATTTTACCGAAGAGGAAATTAAGTTGGTTGGATATATCCAAAATATTAGCTAGAAATGAGTTCAGAGCCCTATCGATATTATATAAGCAAGGAGTTAATGTTCCTAGACCCATCGTGAGGAATAGACATGTAATTATAATGGATTACGTACCTGGAAGAGAGCTAATAAAAACGCATTTAGAGGACCCTATATGGGTCTTTGAAAGAATTGTAGAAGAACTCGTTAAAGCGTTAAAAGCTGGAATAGTTCATGCAGATCTTAGTGAGTTTAACATACTTGTAACAGAAGAAGGTGAACCATATATCATTGATTGGCCTCAATTTGTGACATCTAATCATCCAGAAGCGTTAAGCTTACTCGAAAGAGACATTCTTCAGATAAGCAAGTACTTCTCAAGGAAATATAAAATAAGCATTAAAGATTTGATAGAGATTATAAATAAAGAGCTTGAAAAAAGAAATGTAGAGTTGCAAATAACCTTACAATAATTCACTTAAACTTGTTGTTAAGAAATACTCTCTCATATATTCAATTAGAATCGGAGTTATCGGTAAGTTAAGTCTATTAAGCCTATTGAAGATTAAATCTAAGTATGTTTTCGCCATATCCTTTGCTCCACTAGTAAGCAATTCTGTTACCCTCCCTAAGATATTAAGAATCGATAAACGCTCATTCTCATTAAGTCCAATACTGTAAATGTATTTAAGAATGTAATGAACAATTATGTATTCATCACGATCAATTAATGAATATATTATATACTTAACTTTATCTTCAATTTGAAGCATGTTGTAAATTCTTTCTTTATTAATCATCGAGTTTATTAAGTCATTAAGGTTGATTCCTGGATACATTCTTCTAAGAAATTCGAAGCTTTCTGTAGATAATTTGATTGAAATTTCAACATATTCTGTTGGCTTAATGAGCTCAATATAACTTTCGACAAGATCTCTAGGAATGTCTTCTGGAAATTCGTTCATTATTTTTAATAAAATTGTTCCAGCATCAATTATTGAGGGTATAGCTACTATTTTATCTACATCCTTAGCAAGCTCTATTGACAGTCCTATAGCATTAGCTGCCTTGCTTAGTTCACCTAATTTTGAGTAAATATAGCCAATCCTATTTAGCATGTATAAGTTCTCTGGCGGTTTTTTGTGATCAACCTCGCTTTCAAGTTTATTTAATGTTGAGATAACGGTTTCTTTGTCATACTGAGAGGCTACTTCTAATAACTGAAAGAGGGCATTAAGATATGGTCTATCATCAATTCTTCCTAGTAAAGATTTTATTAGATCATCTAAAAGTTGGGCTGAAAAACGTCTAATCCTGTCATCCTTAATTTTAACGGTAGCATCATAAGCTTTAAGCTTGACATGAATAGCTTGGATATTATCGGAAGACCCAATTACTGAGAGGGCTTTTTTAACAAATCCTAGGACTTTAGGAGGATTCTTAGGAGATATAACGCTAGCATATGTTACTAGGACATGAGGTCTTATGTCCTTAGGAGATTTAGCTAAAAGAATCTTTAGATTTTCTTCATCATTTTCATCCATGCTTGCAGCAAGATTGATTATTGCGTCAATTTTTTTAGGCTCATAAACTATGTCGTCAATTAAGGAAAGTGCAAGCTTTTTCTCTCCAAGCTTATATAGAAGTGGAACTATATTACTTAGCGAAATCGATCTATCAGAACGGTCAGGAATTCTTTTTGCCCACTTAAGAGCTTCCATTATATATTTCTTAGCAAGAGATTCTTCACCAGCATCGTACATAGCAAAAGCTACTGTATAGAGACTCATTGCACGATCGTATTCCCATTCAGAAAGCTCCTCTATTCTATCTAGCAATTCTTCAGCTATTTGTACGGCATAATCCTTATCCTTCTTTATTAAGAATCTACATGTTAGAGAAAGTATGATTCCATCTTCATGCTCTTTTCTCAAATCCTCTAAAAGGCGCTCAGTAAGTAAAGGGATACCCCACCATTTGATTCTATTGAGATTTTCCGATGCAGATAACATTAATAATCTCCTTTCAGCTGGACTAGTAAGTTCCCTCAGTACGTTCATAAACTCTTCGAGCACTTTAGCATGACTAGAGAATCTCTCTAAAACATCATCATTCAATTTTTTCACCAGCTTTTAGATAAACAACACAAAATTTTTGGAATAATTTTAGGAAATATAAGGTTCAAGCATTACTATGTATTTAGGTATTGTTAAGGTGTAAAAATTTTGTCAGTAGAAGAAGCATTACTTGAGGTTGCAAGCGAAAATGCAAAGAAAGCTATAATTGCTGAAAGACAAGGTAGGAAGAATGACGCTATAATATACTATTACAGAGCGATTTCAGCTCTCAAAAAATTGGTAAAGATTGAAGATCGTGAGGAGATAAAAAGAATCTATGAGAAGAGATTAAAAGAATATTCACGAAGAGTTATGGATTTGCTCTCAGAGACAAAAAGAATGAAAAAGCGAATTAAAAAAGCTAAAGGAGAAGAGAAGGAGAGTGAAGAGTTAGAAGATATTATAAAATCAGCTATAATTATTGAGAAACCAAAAGTTAGGTTTGAAGATATAGCAAATCTCGAAAAAGCGAAAAAAGCATTAATGGAAGCAATTATATGGCCTCTTAAAAGACCCGATCTATTCAAAGGTAGTAGAAGCCCTTGGAGAGGAATACTTTTATTTGGTCCTCCTGGTTGTGGAAAGACTCTATTAGCTAAAGCGGTAGCCAATGCCGTAAATGCTACATTCATTAACATAGATTCAGCAACAATTCTCTCTAAATGGTTTGGAGAATCCGAAAAAATAGTGAAAGAAGTATTTCGAGTTGCGAGGAAAAAACAGCCTGCAATAATCTTTATAGATGAGGTTGATGCTATAGCGTCAATAAGAAAGGCTGATGAACACGATACAATGCATAGGGTTAAAACAATATTATTAATGGAAATGGATGGATTGTTATCTAGCTCGGAAGATAGAATCGTAGTGATAGGTGCTACGAATCTTCCGGAATTATTGGATCCTGCATTTAGAAGAAGATTTGAAAAGAGAATTTATGTACCTCTCCCAGATTTTGAGGCTAGGAAGGAAATCTTTAAAATTCACCTTCGTGGTATAGAATTAGCTGATGATGTCGATTTTGATGAACTAGCAAAGCTTACTGAAGGCTACACTGGTCATGATATAGCATTAATTGTTAAAGAAGCGGTTATGAGACCAATAAGAGAGCTTGCAGAGAAGAATCTTCTTGATAAGAAAGGCACAAAACCAAGGCCTGTGAATATGAATGATTTCAGAGAGGCTATTAAAATAATAAAACCAAGTGTTTCTCCCGAAGAGATCAAAAAGTACGAGGAATGGGCGAGAAAATTTGCAACTGGTTAGAATTGAATTAGGTGTTATTTTTGGAAAAAACATCAATTAGAGAGAAAGAAGAATTAGGGAAAAAAGAAGACGATAAAATGGAAAAGAAGCTTATAATTCGGAAAGTTGTAGAGAAGGAAAAAGAAGAGCAGGAGGATAATCTATTAATCGAACTTATAAAAATATCCTCACCAAGAATTAAGGAGGAATTATTTAAGAAGGAATTAATTAAACTTCTCAAAGAAAAAGCGTCTTCGTTCAGTTATCCTGATTATATAAAAGCCTCCTGGATAAGGATCCCCCCACATAAGAAATATCTAAAAGCATGGAGAGAAAAATGGTATCCTGTAATTTTAGCATATGCATCAAGTAAACTGCTATTAAAGATCGACATCTCCAAAATTTTAACCGAATGGCCTTTTTCTGATGGGAGTACGACCATTCCTGAAAATGAGCTTAAGGAAATACTAAAAGAGATGGAAAAAAGAGGCCTTGCAATTCGGTTTAGTGACTATGAAGCTCTAGTACTATGGATTAAACCAAAAGAATTAGCTGAAATCTTCTTAAAAGTCGCTTTAAAAGTCGGTGTAAGTGTGATAAGAACTAGTGTTCTCCTAGATGTTTTTAAAGATTTGGGATGGAGTGGTTTAATTTATTTACTCAAGATAATTGAGAAAATTGGTTATGGTTCTATTATCATGAATGGATTAGGCTTTAAAATAGGTCGATAAAACTTAATTTATAAGTACTCGTGTTCTGGAATAATTAATAGCAGTAATCTGCTAATAATTTAAATAAATTGTGTTAAGTCTTATTGGATAAGCCTTAGATTGTAAGAGGTCTTAATCATGAAGATGCCCGAAGTTATAGTTACATACTGTCCTTACTGTAGGAGACATACTGAACATAAGGTAAAACAAGAAATTTTTAGAAAAGTTAGAAGATCTCTCTCAAAGGGACAAAGAAGAGCAAAAAGAAGAAGTAAGGGGCACGGTAATCATGGGAGATATAGCAAAAAACCTATATCAGAGTGGAAACTTCGTTCTAAAACTACGAAGAAGGTAGATCTTTTACTGGTCTGCTCCGAATGTGGTAAGGCGCATCACAAAAGTTTGAGAAGGTTAAAGAGATTCGAAATTGTTAAGAAATGAGAGGTGATATGAGTGGTTACTCCCCTAGATGTTCCTCCGAGCAAACTTATTGAAAGATTAGCAGAGAAACTGGAAAAAGAGTTTCCAGAAGTTTATGAACCGGAATGGGCAAAATTTATTAAAACAGGATCTCACAAAGAGAGGCCACCAATGCAGAGAAACTGGTGGTATCTTCGAGCTGCGAGTCTTCTATATCAGGTATTTAGAAGAGGACCTATAGGTGTTGGGCATCTAAGAAAGCTCTATGGTGGAAGAAAAAATAGAGGCTCTAGACCAGAGCGTAAAAGGAAAGCAGGAGCTAAAATTATAAGAGTAGCTTTACAACAGCTTGAAAAAGCTGGATTAGTTATTAAAACTGTAGAAGGAAGAAAAATATCACCTAAAGGTCAAAGATTATTATATGAGATCGCCAAGGAGATTGCAAAAGAAATGGCGATAATACAGTAAGGGAGGTGATTATAAAATGTCTTATGAAGAGGATGAGGAAATCGAAGCGTTACTAGCGAAAAAACGAGAGGAGCTTCGAAGGTACCTTGAACAACGAAGAGCGCTTGAGGAAAAAAGGAGAGAGGAGGAATTGGCTAGAGAGAATATTTTAAGGATGATACTTACCGAAGAAGCTAGGGAAAGATTAATGAGAATAAAATTAGCTAGACCCGATTTCGCAAGATTAATAGAAAATCAGTTAATACTCTTAGCTCAAAGTGGTAAAATAGTTAGACCATTAACTGATGAGGAATTTAAAGAAATTTTGAAGAGGATTACTGGAAAAAGGAGAGAGGGAAGTATTAAATTTATGAGGAAAACTGAGGTGATATAGGTTGGCAAGAAATAAGCCTTTAGCTAGAAAACTTAGATATGCTAAAGCATATAAACAAAATAGGCTTCCTCCATTATTCGTACGTTTGAGAACAAAGAATAGAGTTATCGTTAGCCCCAAAAGAAGGCATTGGAGAAGAAAAAGATTGAAATTATAAGGTGAATTCCAAATGTCTGAGACAACAGTCGAAGAAAATTTAGAAGCTGTTAAAGTCAAAGAGAGAAAGATAAAGAAGAGAGGTCCTGGAAAGAGGCCAAGCTACCTGGAGATAAATCCAGAAGAATATGATGGAGAGAGAATATTAACAGTTAGATTCTATCCAGATATTCTATCAGCTCCTAAGTGGAAGAGGGCTAAAAAAGCAATGAAAGTACTAAGACAAAAAGTAATAAAGTATGTTAAAAATGTGAGAGAAAAAAGAACAGATAGAGAGGTCAGAGTTAAGGATCCTATAGTATGGATCTCTCCTGAAGTTAATGAAATAGTATGGTCTAGAGGAGCGAAAAATCCCCCTAGAAGGATAAGAATTAAGGTTCTTTACAAAGTGTTAGATGCGGAGAATGGAAGAGTGGAGTTAAAGGTTCTTCCAATGTGATTTTCATCATTAGTCTTTTGCAACTCTTATATCATCTATGCTTGCTTCAATAATCATTGCTCCGCCGCCCATAACTTCTAACCAGACTTTCTTTTTGCTCACGGAAACAACTCTAGCTTCTCTACCCTTGAAAGGTCCTTGAATTATAATTACTCTCATACCGGGAACAATCTCTTCCTCTTCTTCCTCCTCTTTTTTCTCATATCTAATCTGAAATTCCTTGAGATAATTCTCAACTTCCTCAAAAGTGAGAGGATCCCGGAAAGCATGAGCATATCTAAATTCTCTTATGGCGTCAACAACTGCTTGATAATTCTTAGCCTCAACAAAGACTACACCATCCAAATTTCTAGTCTTAAAAGCGGATAATATGGGTAATTTTAATAATAGTGTTCTGTGTCGTATGAGAAAGATCAATTGATATTCTCTTCCAGGAGGAACTTTTATTACGTAAAATTTATAATCCTCTGTCTCCTCTTCTTCCTCTTCTTCTCCCTCAATTATTATCTCTATCTTTGATGGATCGAAAGATTCCGACATACAATCATCCCCCTATAATTGACTGGATTGCCAATCTTACAATGTATCCTATTACACCAAAAGATAGTAGACCAAGGATAACAATCAATGTCATGGTATATAATTCTCTTCTATTCGGTTTTGTAGCATATTTGAGCAATCTCTTTGTATTTATCAGGAATTTCTCAATTTTTTCGCCACTCATTCCTTTCACCACACCAATCAAGAAATATAGAATTTTTCGTCTTGGAGCTCAATAAATATCTAGAACGGCAAAATCGATATTTAAAAGATTGTGAAGATAACATGGCTTTTTCACAACAGAGAATAATTAAATGGTATTGGTCAAAGAAAGCGTTTCTAAACTTAGTAGGCTTCCCCAGAGATTTCTTCTTTACTCTCTTCCTCTGGCATTTCCTCTTTTTTTAACTTGTACTTTGCAGCCAATTCTTCGAGAGATATTCTGCCGAGATACAGAATCTGCTTCATAATGCTTATAATTCCACCAGCAATTTTGTTTCTAACACTTTTACTTTGCACAGTTGTTGTAAGCTGCACTAGGTGCTTATACATTTCAAATCTGAACTGTGCAGCGAGCTTGGGGTCAAACATCGCAATCTCTTCAGATTTATCCCATATCTCCTTTACGATATCCCAGTATTCGACGATGATTTTTCTAGCGGTATCTTTTATTACTCTAGTCTTAACTCTACCCATGTCCACCACGCAAACAATTTCTCTCTGGTTTATAAATTCGAAATCAAATTTAAAACTTAACATTTTCTAGCGATTTTAAACTATACCCTTTTCCATAGTCGCAAGGATTTCGGGGGTCTTATCAGCATCTGGAACAGGTTCGCCAAGCAATAATCTTTCTAATAACTTCATGGCTCCCATTTGATATAGAGGTCTATTGTTATTTCCGCATCTATATGAGTAAACACATTTATTACAAAATTCTGGATCACCTGGACATCTACAGCTTTTTAATATATCTAATGCTCTTTCAACAGCCCGCTCAAATTTCTCATAAAGAATTCTAGAAACGCCATTTCCTCCAGGTGTCGCATCATGTATAACTATGATTCCGATAGGATAAAAGGATATCCCACCCAAATCCTCCGAACCTCCTCCAGTAATGGCATTTGTTCCTTCTATAAGAACATGCTCCAATGCATGATAAGCTCCACCATCCTTATCCGGGTCACCAAAGTTAGCAGGAGGAGATTTAAATGCCATTCCAAAAGTTTCATATTGATAGTGTATAGGTTTTTCTAATGGGTACTCGGCTATCGGTTTCTTGCTTCCTTCTTGATATACGACATATCCTTCGACGATTTCATGCATTCTCATCTTTCCAAAATACAACTTTGTTCCAAAGACATCTCTTTCTTCGACCTTACCCACAAAAACAGCTCTGCTGGTGTATATTGGCTTAGTATATAAATCCTGAAATTCTTTAGGAGCCAATTCAACTTCGGCTATGAGCTTATCAATATCTAACCTCTTTGAGATATATTTTACTCCTCGATTAAGATATATGGCTCCTGGGTAAAGTTCTCTTACAGCTATGTGAAGCTCTCTTTCATCTATTTTCTTACCTCTGAAAATCACCCTAATATTCTTCTCAGCGCCCCTAATGTTTCTCGAGAAATAATTGTTAAATAAACTTCCATTAGCGAAGAACTTATCTCCTATCTTTATTAAAGCGCCTTCAGATAGTAATTCATTCACAATTTCACGATCAAATAGGCCACTCTTTAACTCTTCTTCTGCAATGGGTTTTTCATAGGCTGCAAGATATATATGACGCTTCGCAATATATGGATTCCTCTTCTCAATATATTTCAATGAAATATCTCCAAAGTATTCTTTCGGATTTTTAGCATAAAAATCACTTATTGGATCATCATCCCTCAGCAAGAGAATTGCAGAACCCGGTCTATCTCTTCTACCAGCTCTACCAGACCTCTGAATAAATCGATCAATAGGCGTTATTTCAGATATAACTAAATCGACGTCGCCAATATCTATGCCGAGCTCCAATGTTGGTGTTGCAAACAAAACGAGCTTCTTTCCCCTTCTAAACTCATCTTCAATTCTAGCTCTAAGCTCCTTAGGCAATCCAGCTCTATGCAGATCAAAGAGATCTCTAATCTCAGACTCAATTCGAGCCATCTTCATCAGAATATGTAGGGATAATTCAGCACTCTTTCTCGTATTGAAAAATATAAGCGTTTTAATCTTGTTTTTAATCATCTCCTTAGCAAGAATCGCAGAAGTTCTCTGTATCGGCTCAATGGAATATACGAATAAGACATGTAATGGAGTCTTTCTACTTGTTTCTGATATGACTATTACATCCTCCTCAATAAATTTACTAGCAAATTCTGCCGGATTTCTTATCGTCGCTGACGCCATTAAGAACTGAATTCTTCCATAGGCATTTCTTCTTTTAAGCCTCTTTATTATGTAATGAACATGAGTCCCGAACGCTCCAAAGTACTCATGGAGTTCGTCTATTACTAAAATCTTAGCTCGGAGAAATAAATTTCCAATTGGAGTTCTTTTAGCTAAGTGATAATGCATCATATCAAAATTTGTGAGAAGTATTTCGGGAGGATTAGACAATATTTTTTTCCTCTCATGAGAAGGTGTATCACCATCAATAATGCCTAATCTAAGTCCAAAAACTCTACAATATTCACCTATCTTTAGCGCCTGATCCCTCGCGAGAGCTTTTGTCGGATATACTAAAATTACATGAGGTGGCGATACAAAATTCTCCTTTATGACGCGAGAAAGTGCTGGAATAAGAAAAGCTTCGGTTTTTCCCATACCTGTTGGTGCTACTATTACAAGGTTCTTTCCATCTATTCCAAGCTTTATCGCTTTCTCTTGAAATTCATAAAATCTAATAATTCCTTTTCTCCTAAGAAAATCAGCTAAGCGCTTGCTTACATCGTTCGGTATCCCTAGGAACTCCAAATACTCGGCTGTTATTTCTCTACCAGCTTTAGGAGCGCTAGCTCTTAAAAGTCTATAATAGATGGGAATAAAACCTCTCGATTTTATTCCAGCAACAATTTTAAGTGGTCTAGGAGAGTGGTCTGGTAAATCCTCTGGCAAAAGTCTCATTTTTTCCAGATCATCCTGAGTGAAAATCTCAAAATCCTTAGCATCTTCAAGTTCAATTTCTATTTCATAAGTTATCATACATTTAGGGCAGTAAAAAAACAATTTGCCCCTTTGTAGACTAAGTCTACGCATTCCTCTGTACTCTAAAGGAGTCCCACATCTTGGGCATTTAAGGGGCAATATCAACACCAGTCAGAGAGGGCTCTCTTCTTCATCAAATCCGCAGTTCCAGCGTTCATCATCCTTCATAAATCCGACAGATCCCTTGTCATCATCTAAATTATCAGAGGTACTTCCGTTCTTCATCTTATGGGCCCGGCGGGATTCGAACCCGCGACCTACGGCTCCGCAGGCCGCCGCTCTTTCCACTGAGCTACGGGCCCTTGATACTTCCTAAATAAAGATAAGGTCTTGTAAGAGAATTAAGGTTTAAAATTTTAAATTTGTTAGAAATGCTTTTCAACGAATTCTTTCCATGTTATAGCATCAGTAAAAGGTGGGTTTTGTGGTCCTTTTTCAATCGCTTCTCTGAATTTTTCTTTCGCTTCCTTTAGGATACTAAGTATTCTTTCTACGGCTCTTTTTATAGCTTCTAACGGATCTCCTTCCTTTGTTTTGACTATAAATATAGCAGAGTCCACTAATGGATGCTCTATTCTATAGGCCACAAATGCTACATCATCATCCTTGGAAAGCTCAATTCTTAATGGATTGAGTAGAGTATGTACTTCCCCTATCACCTTAAATTTTAGAATATTTGGTCCTTTCTCAATAATCTGGATTTCCATAGGTCTTGATCTAGGTTTCCACCAATCAGTGCTACCATAATATTTAAGAAGATCTGACACAACTATCACCGCACTTTATCAACTACTTAAAAGCAAATTGCTTGTCTAAGGTATTGTAAATAGAATCCTTATTTGAAGTTATGCATATTTAAGGATTCAAAGGAGATAATAAAGATGGGACTAAGCGAATTAAGAAAGGAAATCATAATTAAAAAAGCGAAGAAACGAAAGAAGATTGAAGAACTCATCAATGATTTTGCTAGGGTGATACAAAAGTTTGATGAAGCAGTAAAAGAGCTAAAGAACTTCGAACGTAAATGGGGAAAATCTGAGGAATTAAAAATAGCTTCTGCCGAAGGATTTCTTGATGAGTACTCTAAGATTTTAAGACGTTTGAGAAGACCGACTTTTTTGGAGAAGATTTTAGGAAGGCATAAAAGAATTCTAGCAAATGAAATACTAACAATCGCTAGGGAGAAATCAATTAGTATAATTTCAATTGGAGAGCTCTATAGCGCTGTAAGAGAGGAGATTGGCGATATCGATTTAAAGGAGTTTAAAGAAGCATTAATTTTTCTCAAGAATGAGGGTCAGATATATTCGATAGTTGAAAGAGAAGGTGTAGAATATGTTGTGTTTCCGTGGTTTATAAGTGAAGCAAAGAAGATTATTGAATATGTTAGAACGAAACCAGAAAGATCTATTACTTTAGATGAAGTAGTCGTTAAAATTAACATTCCTCCATCTATCGCAGAAATACTCCTTGATGAGTTGGTAAAATTAGGCATAATGGTAAGGGAAGAGTTTCCTAGAAGATATGTCCTCATCAGTAGCTAGGTGCTTCATCTATCGGGATATTTAAGTAACCACCTTACAGCTCTAAGGAGGTCATTAATGGAGCTTACTCTAATATATTTTCCTCTCCCTTTTGCTAGAGACCTACATACATAAGTTCCTAAAACACCACCTCCAAGCTGGACTACATGAAGCTTTGGGAACATATTTGCATATTTTAAGGGATCATCCCCCCTATTGTATTCTCCATCAGTAATCAAGATGGCCCATTTTCTAGTCTTGATTTTTGACTTTTTAAGCTCTTTAGCAGATATCTTAAGAGCCTTTGAAATATCAGTAAAACCTAATGGTTTGAGATCAAATAGAATTTCTAGAATTTCTTTTATGCTCTTCTTCTCTGTCATTCCTTTAATAACATAAGCATCGTCGTTGAAAATAACAATAGAATATTGATCGTTTCTAGAGAGTGAATATGAGACCAAAGCCGAAACAAGCGATGCTAATACGTTTTTCTCACCAAACATGCTACCGCTAAAATCAATTATAAGCACTCCGGCAGTTCTTTTATCTCGCCTTTCAATTCCTATAATATCTTTCATTGTGATTTTTTGGGCTAAGATTTTATCTAAGGATCTCTCTAAAGTACCCTCAAGATCAAAATCAAGGGATGGACGATATTCAACTCTCTTTCTTATCACTCCACTTTTCACGTTTTTTCTGCCAATTATTCCCATTGTTTTCCTCAAAATGACATGATTAACTATTTTCCTAAAAATTCTCTCTTTTTCTTTTGACATTTCACTTTTCACTAGGAAATAGAGGTGAATAAGCGAGATATCATCAAAATGGTTAAGCTCCGTAATATATTCCTCAATGACCCTGGCTACAACTATAGCATTTGTCTCAGCAAGCGCAGTTAGTGCGGCAAGATTTCTATATCTTATAGCCTCTTCAGCTAAAAAGCGGACTATATCATATCGCAGTGGATAATCAAATCGCTTAATAATCTCTCTGATATCCTTTCCCTCTCTTATATAATTAAGAAGCATCTTTCCATAATGGCCTAGGCGTCTCCTAATAAGATGCAAATCTTCGCGAGATGAAGCGTAGTGGATATATACCATTCCGAAGTTTCTCTCAGATAATTCATCACTTCTCTCTTCTTTAACAGAAGGCTGAGTTTCAACTCTAATTTCATCCTGAAAGCTTTCAAAACTGTCTTCTTCAGGAGGGATACTTGTAGCGAAACTTTTTTGATTGCCGCTATCAATATGCTTTATCTCTCCCTTAGGCACGAAAAAACTTACGAGATATTGCCCTAACAATTTCTCTAATTATCTCCTCCACGGTTTTATTTGAACCTTCAGACACCTCAATCTTAGTTCCTAATGCTACAATAGCTAAATCCTCAAGTGCTTCTTGAGAAAGGTTTCCTCCCCTTTCCTCGTATTTTTTAATAAGTGCTGCTAAATCAATAGCTCCTCTCACAGATGCTCCCCTTCTTATCTCCGGATGCCTTCGCGTAGCTCTTGTTATAGCAACTGTAAGCTTGGCAATCTCATCATCCACACCTGCGCGAAGCCTAACTATCTCTCTTTCTTCCTCCTCACTCTGGTAATCGAGTTTAATCCAGAGGAATCTATCTCTAAGAGCCTCAGCAATAGGTGTGACGCCTACATATTCTTCTGGATTAAGAGTGGCGATTACCCAGAATCCATCTTTAGCTTTAATTTCACCTAACTTTGGAATTTCAATTATTCCTTCATCTAAAGCAGGAATGAGAACGTTTTGAGCGCTTTCACTTAATCTATTTAACTCGTTAATGAATAAGATGCCTCCTTCTAACATGGCTTTAGTTAATGGTCCTGGTATAAAAGCCTCCCAATTCCAACCTTTCTTTAAAACAAGCTGAGGTTCAAAGTAACCAACAAGCTTATACTCATCGAATCTTTCGTCACCATCAACTCTTATGAATTCTTGCTGAAAGTAAGAAGCTATGGCTTTTGCAATTGTTGTCTTACCAACTCCAACGGGTCCTTCAATTAGGACGGGTTTTCCGATTTCCTTAGCAATAAGTATCTTCTTGAGCTCCTCCCTTCTACCGACAATCCGATACTTCCTTGCAATTTCTTCCACTAGCTTCTCTAATGTCATCATAATCACATTTACTAAAGCAATCTTAAAATAAAAACATGAAACGAATTTAAGTTCACGTAGTTTCAGCAGCTTCTATAATATCCCTCTTTCTATGAATCATTAGACTCTTTTTCTTAAAGAACTCACTCATTTCTTCATAGAATTTTATTAATTCTGGTGTCAAGCTAGGCTGAACTTTTTGCATAGCTAGCATGAAGTCCTTCATTGTAACTACTTTAGCATTAATGTCTCTTCGTAAAGCATTCATGGCAGCTTCTCTTACAAGAGCTGCTAGATCGGCACCAGTGTATCCCTCGGTTGCTTTTGCAAGTTTGATTATATCAACATCCTCAGCTAATGGAACTTTCCTTGTGTGTACCTTAAGGATAGCGACCCTAGCTTTGAAATCTGGTGGAGGCACATAGATTAATCTATCAAATCTTCCAGGCCTAAGTAATGCTGGATCTAAGAGATCAGGTCTGTTAGTAGCTGCTATTACGACCACATCTCCTCGAGCTTGTAAACCATCCATTTCAGTTAAAAGCTGAGAGATTACTCTTTCACTGACTCCACTATCACCAGTATAGATTCCCCTCCTTGGTGCTAGAGCATCTATCTCATCGAAGAAGATTACTGCAGGAGCAACTTGTCTCGCCTTTCTGAATACCTCCCTAACAGCTCTTTCACTCTCTCCTACCCATTTACTTAGAAGTTCTGGACCCTTAATTCCTATAAAGTTAGCCTCGCTCTCCGTAGCTACAGCCTTCGCTAAGAGAGTTTTTCCACATCCTGGAGGTCCATAAAGTAGAATACCTTTAGGAGGCTCAATTCCCAATCTCTCAAACGCTTCCGGATACTTAAGGGGCCATTCCACAATTTCTCTTAACTGTTGCTTAACGCTTTCTAGACCTCCAATATCTTTCCATCTCACATTTGGAATCTCAGCATAAATCTCTCTCAATGCGCTTGGTCTAATCTCTTTTAATGCGTTCATAAAGTCCCTCATGCTGACCTTCAGAGCTTTAAGCACGTCCTCCGGTATAGGATCATCAGAATCAACATCAACCTCGTACTCTTTAATCCATCTTCTAATAGCATGCATAGCTGCCTCTTTTACGAGTGCAGCCAAATCTGCTCCGACGTATCCGTGAGTTATTTCTGCAAGTTTTTTCAAATCAACATCATCATCCAATGGGACTCCTCTTGTATGTATCTTTAAAATCTCATATCTACCCTGCACATTAGGAACTCTAATCTCGATTTCTCTATCAAATCTTCCTGGCCTTCTTAAAGCAGGATCTAAAGCATTAACACGATTGGTAGCTCCAATTACTATTACATTCTCTCTTGGCTCTAATCCATCCATAAGGGCTAAAAGTTGAGCTACAACTCTTTTCTCGACATCTCCTAGTACTTCAGACCTCTTTGGTGCAAGGGCATCAATTTCATCGATAAATATTATTGAGGGTGCGTGTCTTTTGGCATCTTCAAAAATTCTTCTGAGCCTCTCTTCTGATTCACCATAATATTTACTCATAATCTCTGGACCAGTTATTGAAATGAAATATGCATTTGTTTCATTTGCTACTGCCTTCGCCAATAATGTTTTTCCGGTTCCGGGAGGACCGTGCAAAAGTATGCCTTTTGGTGGATCTACACCAACTCTTTCGAATATTTCTGGATGCTTCAATGGAAGCTCTACTAGCTCTCTTATCTTCTGTATAGCATAATCTAGGCCACCAATATCTGCATAAGTCACACCAGTTTTCTCTCTCCTAGCAGCTTTTGGAGTATATTCTACAATAGTATCTTCACTTATTACAACAACACCTTTCGGCTCGGTCGATACTATAATATATGGAATTTTCTTTCCGAAGAGGGTAAGATAAATTACATTTCCCTCTACAACAGGAATATGTCTTAAACCAAATCTAACTTCTCTCGTAAGATCAATAGTTGGTGGAAGCGAAAAGGATGAGTAAGGAGCAAGAACAACTTTCTTTGCTTTTTCAGCTTTGACTTTAAAGACTAGGACATAATCGTTAAGATTAACATTAGCATTCTCTCTTATATAACGATCAATTCTAATAAAGTTATCATTTTCTTCCTTCTTTTGTGAACGATCAGGCCAAGCATATGCAGCGGTGAGTTTTTTCCCAAATATACCAATAATCTCTCCAGTAGTAACGTCAAGCTCATCCATCTTTGACCTAGGTATTCGAGCTCGGAATCTTCCTATATCCCTAGGCAATGCTTCTAGCACTTTTAAGCGTAGCTTTTTTCCTGCCGCTTCAGGTATTGATGGCATTTATAATTCACCATTTTCTTTACATCTTCTAAATTGACAAAAAGAGAGGTCAACTTTCAAAAATAAATTTATTTGATTTTCCAAAAGAGAGACTATACTAAGAAACTAAGATTAAAAGAGATTTTTAAACGAATGCTGTTCAGGTGTGTTCATGAGATATAAAATATTTCTTGCAACTCTCATTATTTTTTTAGTATTGCTAACTCCAATGAATACCATTGTACGAGAATCACTAAAAGTAGAGAAATTAGCGAAAGATGAAGTTAAAAAAAGATTAATTGTGGCTGAGGATTCTGAAGAAATGAATTTTAACTTTAAAGCTTTAGTAAATTTTTTGGAGGACTTTAAGGCTGAATTAGACAGCTTTCCTCTCAAAAAAGATGGCGATGGTTATATTAATTCAACATTCTATGGTATGGTAACGTTAATGTTGCTTGGGAGTCTTGATAGAATATCAACGGATAAAATTAAGGATTTCTTAGCGTATTCATACAATGAAGAAACAGGAGGTTTTAGAGAATGGTTAGGCGGAAGAGAAACAGTAGTAGCAACGGCTTTGGGAGTTCTGTTAAATGAATTAACTGGCGCAAATATCACAGAATTTAATGATGCTTTAACCAGAAAATTCCTAATCGATAATGCTAAAAATACTACCCTGTATGGGAAAGCCTTAGCATTAATC
>CBDULE010000002.1:0-27693 GCA_965367995.1 uncultured archaeon
AGCTTTTTCTAAAAGCTTAGATAATTCCTCCATTTTAATTGCTTTTGAAGAAAGTGTGACATAAACATAAGCGAAGGGTTCTTGATTTGTAGCTAAAGCCCCTCTCTCATAAATTTTAAAGAAGGGAATGTCTCCAAGAAAATCCGAACGCAGAGTGAAACCTCTATTTCTTATTTCCTGATATGCTAGATATATGAAGTAATCCTCCCCGCTCAATATGTTAAGAACGTCATCAAATGATAGTTTCTTTCCGTCTTTATTTAGAAGTAAAATTCTATTTGTTCTTAATAAGTAAAGAGCTTCATAAATAGTCAATTGAAGAAAACTCTCTCGTAGCATGCCAAAACCGCTGGCATAAAAAGGTCTCCATAATTGGTTTTCATGTAAAGGACATAATACATATCTATAGTCATCCCCTAATCTGCACTTTAGAATTCCTGGGAATTTCATTTGGATTACCTAAATAATATTCAGATGATATCAACTTCTTATTTTTGTATCACGTCCTTGTTTTTATTATGGCAACTTAAATGGTGAATTGAAATGAGGCTTAAAACTATTCAAGAAAGTATAGCGAACATTATTAAAAGTATTAGAATGACTCCAGATATGCTACTTGATGAATTAGACGACAATAATTCATCAATTTCTGAACTGATATTATCATCAAAAGTAATGGCTGCTGAATTATTACAAGAAGAGGATCCGATCAAAACATTAGTTGATGCTCTGTTGCAAATATTACTAATAGCTTCAATTTTAGGAATAGATTTGGAGAAAGAAGTTTCCGATGAATTGTTTAAACTGAAATTAATTGTAAATACTGCTGGTGCTTAAGGAAGAGCTTTCTCCATCAACTTTATTTAACATTTAATTCTCTCTTACTTTCGATTAGTTAAATTACAATCCTTTTGGTGAGATTAATGGGTGTGAAAATAGGACCATTGCTTAAAGATCTTAATGTTGGTAAGCAAGTGGATCCATCGTTCTTTGAGGGTAAAAAAGTTGCTATTGATGCTCTTCCTACTATATATGAAATGCTTGCTACCATAAGAGATCGAAGAGGTGGCTATCTTCATGACTCTAAAGGGAGAATCACGTCACATTTAGTAGGATTATTTAATAGGACGGCTAGGATGCTAGCAATAGGAATAAAACCAATATATGTTTTTGATGGACCTCCTCACCCGCTGAAAATGAGAGAATTAGAAATTAGAAAAGAGCGAAAAGAGATAGCTTTGCAAAAGTATATAGAAGCGCTGCAGAGAGGGGATTATGTTAGTGCTAAAAAATATGCTAAACAAGCTATGGTTGTCACTGATGAACTTGTAGATTCAGCTAAAAAACTACTACAATTATTCGGGGTACCAATCGTACAAGCGCCTCATGATGGTGAAGCTCAAGCCGCATATATAGTTAAAAAAGGAGAAGCTTATGCTGTAGCATCCCCTGATTATGATTCATTTCTCTATGGTTCTCCAAGAGTTGTAAGAAACTTAAAAATGACAACAAAAAAAGATGAAGTGCCAATATTGTATGAACTTCAAAAGGTATTGGAAGGATTAGGTTTAACGCGAGAACAGTTGGTTGATTTGGCCATTTTAATTGGTACTGATTTTAATCCCGAAGGGTTTGAGGGTATCGGACCAAAAAGAGCATATGAGTTAATTAAGAGATATGGTAGTTTAAAGAGAGTAGTTGAGCTCCGTAAAGTGCGATGGAAGTATCCCTTTTCAGTTGATGAAATAAGAAACATATTCCTTAACCCTCCAGTATCAGATGATTATAAGATAGAATTCAAAGAGCCAGATTTTGACGGGATAGTTGAATTATTAGTAGAAGAGCATGATTTCTCGAGAGAACGTGTAGAAAAAGAACTTAATGAGGTTAGAAAAAGACTTGAAAGAGAGAAAAAAGGAGGCGTTCAAGCATCATTGGATATGTTCTTTGGATGAGTCAGATGCGGCAGCTTTCATCACCAATCAGAGGCGGGTTCTTCATCCTTCCCAAGGAAGTTTATCTATTTTAATTTTATCGAGCTGGTATTTAACATATTTCCTTAGCTCTTCTGGATCTGGCAATTCACGGATTATTTTCCCATTTTCGATCCATTTTACCAATAATGGTTCGTACCCTTCAGGACCTTTTTCATTTTCTGGTAAAACTCTTAATAATATTTTATCCTCATCAATTTTTCTCCACACTTGCTTTCTGCCGTCAAACTTTCCTCTCTTCGCCAATGGGACCCATTTCTCGCCGTCCCATAGAGATACTATATCCATTGCGTAATCAATAAATGGAGCTGTAGCTATTGCACTGCCTATACCAAAAGCTTCTGCACCAGCTTCTTTTAATTCTGGAATGGCATCTTCATCAATTCCTCCTGAGACGACAATCTTGATATGCTTATATCCTCTTATAGCAAGCTTCCATTTGACTTCTCGTATGATATAAGCAAAATTACCCCTCCTACTTGAGGGTGTATCTAATCGAATCCCGAATACGTTTTCTGGACCTACTGTCTCAACAGCTTTAATGGCTTCTTCTACCTCATCAGAAAAAGTATCGACTAATAATATTCGAGGAACATCTGCAGGCATATATTTATGGAAAGCTTCCCAACCCTTAGAATGATCCCCCTTAACGAAACGATAAATTATGAGTAAAGCATGTGGCATAGTTCCAGTAGGTTTCTTTCCAAGAATTTCAGCTCCTACTATATTTGAGATAGCATCAAATCCTCCTATGTATGAATAATAGTCACAAAGAGGAGAGATTGCTGGATGGGGTCTTCTTGCGCCGAAATTTAAAATTATAACATCATCTCCTGCAACTTTTCTTATTCTAGCTGCCTTTGTTAAGAAACCAGAAGCTGCTGCTAGAAAACCTAAAATGGGCGTTTCATATATAGCGAAGTCAACGTAATTACCCTCTAAAGCTAGAACAGGTATTTTGACTCCAGTCATATCCTTCTCTGTTACGAGGGTTCCCTCTGGTAAAGCATAAACATTTATTGGGAGCCCTTCTAAAAGCTTTAGAACATCACGAAGTCCTGCAAAGAATATCCATTTATACTTTTTAGGAAGACCGCTTAACGTAAATTCAGCATAGACTTTAACACGATCTAGACCATCCGATTTAAGAATATGTACAGTTCTATTGAAGTAAATATCAGTTACTTTTCCACTCTTTATCTCATCAAAAGTTGAGAAAATAAAGGGTCTCATACTAAACGCCATTATTTAAATTTATGTCAGAATGACTTTTTAAAACTAGAAATCTTTAAATTATTTACATAAGTATTGAAATTTAGAAAACATCGTATTCTAGATTCGATACCGCCACTTGTTAAATATAATAATTTAAAGCTATTTTAATGGTAGATTCGATTGGAAAGCGAGGAGAATCCCCCGCCGCAACGGCTATGGGATATATTAGGATTGAGTGTTTTTGATTTGGTATATCTCGCATCGATTTTTGTTGCTATGATTTTGCTTTATTATTATGGTATGAGCGATACTATTTATTGGTATGTTCTTCTGATGGTTCTAGGTATATGGCTTATCTCAAAACCAAGTGACTGGGTAGCTGATAGTGTAATCCATCTTGGTATATATCTCGGATTATCAGATTACGTTCTCGGGGTTTTGAGTAGTCTTACAGCAATATTAGGTGAGCTAACTATAGTAGTTTTCTCAGTAATTTTAGCTGTTGGTACAGCATCTCCCGAATTTTTAGATTTCGCTGTTCTAACTACGTTATTTAGCATTATCTTTAACCTGCTCACTCTAGGAGTTATAATAATGGTTAAAGGAGAACGTGAAATAGGAGTTCCAGACCCGATACTTGCAAGAGAGCTTGAAATAATAGATATGATATACATTTTGTCATTTCTCTCAGCTTTTGTTTGGATTGTAAATATGGAAAAAGAGAAAATAATTCTTCCAAAGCCTCTAGCTTTTCTATTTATAGTTATCTACGTGATATACATAAGAAGGATCATCACTGTTAAGAAAAAGGAAGCTAAAGATGATATGATATACAAGGAAGCGGGAATAAAAATAAAGCCAAGAAAACCTGAAATGTCCCTGAGCAGAGCAGTATTACTCTTGGCATTTGGAGGTGCATTAACAACAATTGGAGCAGATGTTATGGTGGGAAGCGTTAAATTTTTCTTAAACAATAATGCATCCCTATTTTCATCATTCGGCGATCCTTTGTTAATTGTTTCCATGATTGTTGGCGGCTCTAGTGCTCTTTATGACATGATTATAAGCCTACGATATACAAGTGAAGGTAGGGTTCTTATTAGCATTGGTGGACTTATTGGAAGCATACCTCCCCTATTTATGCTTTTACTTGGTTCATTTGGAGTATTCTTCGGCTTACCGATAGATGGGAAAGCTGCCTTATTGCTTATATCACTCTCCGTCAGTCTACTCTTCCTAAGACACGCTATAACTGATGATAAGAAACTCGATTCATATGAGGGAACGATTCTTCTAATGCTACAATTAGTTACGTTACTAATTGTGATTCAAGGCTTTCAATGAATTTAGTTACTTCTTCAGCTATTTTTTCTATCCTTACTTTTCCAACCTTGAGATATGAATCAATGTCGGTTAATTTGGAGAAGTCTTCTTCACTCAAGTATTTCATAATGTCTTTCGATTTTTTCAATGCTTCCAAAAGGTTAAGTTTTTCGTTCCAGCACTTTATTGCTAAATCCCTAACAAGCATGTATGCTTTTCTTCTACTAAGACCCTTTCGTACGAGAAGTGAAACAAGAATTTCTGAAAAGATTAGCCCATTTGTCAAATTAATGTTTTGATGAATTCTTTCTCTATTCACCTTTAGATTCGAGAGGATCTTAATCATCTTTCGAATTTGTTCATCCAATATAAGAAAGGCTTCTGGGAAGATTATTCTCTCCGAAGCGCTATTTGTTAAATCTCTTTCATGCCAGCTTACGATATTTTCTAATGCAGGTATAACAAGACTTCGCATTATCTTTGCAAGACTGCAAATATTCTCTGAAAGTACGGGATTTCTTTTATGAGGCATCGCTGACGAGCCTATTTGTTCTCTTCCAAACGGTTCTTCAACTTCAAGAATTTCAGTTCGTTGCAGGTTTCGGATTTCTGTAGCTATCTTGTCAAGAGTGCTTGATATTAAGGCTAACGTAAAAATAAGTTCTGCAAATATATCTCGTTGAATTATCTGATTAACACCTAACGCAACTCTTAAATTCATTCTTGAGAGAGCCTCTTTCTCTATTTTTTCTCCTAGCTCTCCAAGGAAGATATGAATTCCTACTGATCCTGAAAGCTTACCAACATAGAGTCTATTTTCAAGTTCAAGAATTCTCTCCAAATGCCTTTTAAACTCATCAGCCCAAATAGCAAATTTGTGTCCAAATAGATAAATATTTGCATGGACACCATGAGTTCTTGCTACGCAAGGCAAATCCTTATACTTAATAGCCAAGGATACTAAGATCTTTGTGAGATTGATAAGTTCTCTCTTAATAATCCTTAAACCCTCTCTTAGGATTAGAACTAATGCGGTATCTTTTACATCAGAGCTAGTCAATCCTAAATGTACATATTCACCGTATTCTCCTGCATGCTTAGAAATGACATTAATAAGAGCGAATAAATCATGTTTAACTTTCTTTTCTTCTTCAATTATCTCCTCGTAACGGATTTTTTTGATAGCTTCCTTAATCCTTTTAGCTGCTTCTTTAGGAATCAAACCCATTTCAGCCTGGACTTCAGCCACAATTGATTCAACATAAGCATACGTTTGGTATAGATTCTCTACAGAAAAAATTTTGCGCATCTCTTCACTTCCATAACGATAGTCTATAGGATGTGCTAATTGGGAATAAAGCTCCATGAATTTCACCGATATTCTCTTCGTTTAAAAACTGATATGATTCGTTTATTTAAGCTCTGTTTAAAAAACTGGTGAATATTGATGCATGTAATTACTCTTAAAATACCGATAATGGGGGAAGCGGGTGTTGGTAAGACTTCCTTAGCTAATGTTCTCTCTGGCAATCATTTTCCAGAAGAGTACAAAAGTACAATTGGCGTAGATATCTTTGTTAGAATTCTTCAGAAAGGAAATATTATCTATAGAATCCAGTTTTGGGATTTAGCGGGTCAGAAAAGATTCTCATTTTTAAGGAGAATTTTTTACAGAGGAGCACACGGAGCTATTTTCATGTTTGATATAACACGACGTGAGACCTTCAAGGATTTAGAGGGGTGGATTGAAGATTTTCTCTCAGTATATCCTAGAACTCCAATAATTATCGTTGGAAATAAAGCAGATATGGCTAATAAGAGGCAGGTTTCGGCTCAAGAAGCAATTTCTTTGGCTGAGAGATTTGGCACTATTTACGTAGAGACGTCAGTAAAACTAGGCCTAAATGTTGTTAAAGTATTTGAGAAATTACTAGATATAATTCCGAAAAAGTTAGGTGTTCTTAGCATTTGAACATATAGCATTTTTCATCGATTCCTAATTTTTATCTAGAATCCGCTATTATCTGCTTTCTTCATCCGTCGTTATTAAGGAAGACTTTTAAAGTATCTATCAACTTCAATCAATACCCATTAGTCATAATCGTTTGGAGGTAATAAACAATGGCTTTAACTCTTGAGAAGAAAGTGCTTTATGCTACAACTTTTTGTAAATACAGAGAAAGATTACCATATAAAATAAGGTGCACACATCCATGGAGTTATGGAATATGTGACTTAGATCTATGTCCTTTAGTACAACCAATATTTGCTAATGTAATCTTCCAAGAAGATGGAATTTACCTAGTTATTAAGAGGCCTAGTAAGTCAAAAGTTGCAGGCGAGATTTCAAGAATAAAATTAGACATTAACATTGAGGAAGATAACGAGGCAGAGATTATCGAGTTTGTTAAAGAAAAAGTCGAGGGAATACCAGATAAAATGTTTCAAGCTCTCGTAGAAAGGATTCACAGAATATACGAGAGATTTAGATTCCTAAAGTCAAAAGGGGAGAAAATACCGGGTATTGAGAGAAAAATTGAGGAGAAGAAAGAAGAGGAACTCGCCGAGGAAGTTGAGTTTGAGACGGAAAAAGAATTTGAGGAGGGAGTTGAATGACTCGCAAATTTAGTGAAGAAGATCTTAAGCGAGAGATAACCGAGGAATTCACTCCCCTTAGAGAAAAAGCAAAAGAAATTGAAGAATTCTTCGAAGAAAATCTAAATGAATTGACCAGTGATATCAGCAGAGAAGACTTATTAGATTTAAAAGAGAATATCAAAGAGCTGAGATCCCTCTTCAGCGAACTTAAGGATTTAGTGTTTGAGTTCGCAGGACTTGTTGGTGACACTAAACAGGGAAGGAAGGCATTAGATGTTTTTGAAAGTATAAACAAAAAATTGGAAGATCTAGAAAATATTTTAGAAGAACTTTTAGGCCTAGTGAAACCCATGGCCAGCAATGAGACTATTCAGTCAGTAAAGAGTGAATTATTAAGGAGATATAATGAATTAGTTAAGCATCTTCGAACTTTTCTTACAGAGGATCTCTATGATATACTGGATGAACTCCAGAAAGAAGTTGAAAAAGAAGAAACATACTATGGATGATTTTTTAAAGCTTCTAAAGAATTAATACTTTTATTTCGGCTGATTAATTGATATTATACCTAATCAAACCCTTCGAGATACACAAATAGGGTTATCCTTTAATATAAACACTCAATGATTTTTCTCATATAAAAGTCCAAGAATTTGAGGAATTACCCGTCTTAGTTAAATTAAAGAATATTAGAAATTCCATAAGGGATTGCATATGGTTCAAATCAAGCAAGCTGAGGAAATTAAAAAGCTAATAAAGACACTGCCCTTGAAACAAAGGAGAATTTTTTCGATAGTTGCGCACATAGATCATGGTAAATCAACTACCGCAGATTACCTATTAGCACGCGCTGGTATGCTCTCCTTTGATTTAGCCGGCCAAAAAAGAATGACAGATTACGATCCTGAAGAACAAAAGAGAATAATCACAATATTCACTACTGTTGTCAATCTTCTCTATAAATACGAAGGAAAGGACTATTTGATTCAGCTTAACGATACACCCGGTCATATTTCATTCACTGGAGAAGTTTCTAGGGCTATTAGAGCGAGCGATGGAGTAATGCTTTTAGTAGATGCGGTAGAGGGTGTAATGACACAAACAGAAACAAATCTTTATCTTGCTCTGAAAGAAATGTGCAAACCAGTTTTGTACATAAACAAAGTTGATAGGCTTATTAGCGAACTTGGTTTAACACCAAAAGAAGTAATCACACAGATCGACAAGATTATACATACTGTTAACAAACTAATTAAGAAATATGCTCCTAATAAAGAACTCGCTAAACAATGGCTTGTAGACTTCCCTAAAGGCAACGTAGCGATAGGTTCAGCTAAAGATGGTTGGGGCTTTACATTTTCAACTTTAAAGAAGAAATTCGAGGATCCTGCGAAAGCATTCTTGATGATTTTCGAAAAATATAAGCAGGGAGATATAGCATGGCTCAGAGAAAATCTTCCTTTGGATGAAGCTCTACTTGAGATGATAATTAATCACTTACCAGATCCGGAGACCGCCCAGAAAATGAAAATCGAAGCAATATGGAGAGGACGTAAAGATATTGATGCTTATGATGCTATGCTTAAGGTTGACCCAAATGGACCTCTTGTAGGCATGATAACTAAAATATTTGTCCATCCAAAAACATTTAGAACGACCTTAATTGGTAGAATATGGAGCGGAACTCTCAAAGCAGGTTCTGAGATTTATTTATTGAACGCTAGGACTACGAAAAGACCTCACCGTATTGGAATAATGGAAATTACAGATCTCCTTGACATTGACGAAATACCTGCGGGCAATATGTTCGCTATGACTGGCTTTATTGTTCCAGCGGGAGAATCCTTCGTCGGTCTTGATGTTTATGAGAAGTATAAAGACCTGATTGAGGCAGGAGAATTTGGTTTTGAACCGATTCCTTATGCTAGCGAACCCGTTGTGAGCAGGACTATAAGGCCAAAGAATCCAAATGAAATTGATAAACTCGGAGAGGTCGCAAGACTTTGGACAGCTGCTGATCCAACAGCATCATTTTATCTAGATAGGGAAGCCGAAGTTTATGTCCTTCAAGGAGTAGATCCATTGCAAATTGAGATTCTAGTGAAAAGAATAGCACAGAAAGTTGACATAGAGGTCGGTGATCCAATTATTGTGTATAGAGAGAGAGTCAAGAAGAAAGGAGAAGAAGTTTGGACAAAAAGTCCTAATGCATTAAACAAAATATGCATTTATGTAGAACCGTTGGAAGAAGAAGTTGCTAAAGCAATTAGAGATGGTCTAATAAGAAATGAGCAAGATCCAAAAGAAAGGGCAAAAATCTTAAGAGAGAAGTTTGGATGGCCGGCTGATATCGCAAGAAGAGTATGGGATATAAATGGAACAAATATACTTATAGATGCTACTGTTGGTGTGCAGAGACTTGATAGAATTAAAGACTATATAATTGCAACATTCAGAAACTTTACGCAAGCATGCATTCTAGCTAAAGAACCCGCACAAAACATTAAAGCAGTAATTGTAGATGCATTCGTTCACGAGGACCCAAGACATACACAGATGGCGCAGATTTTCCCAATGGTGTTCTCTGGCTTAGCTGTTTCCTTCTTAACAGCAGATCCGACGTTATATGAGCCGGTTCTTAGAGTTGATATAAAGGTTCCACAGCAATATATGGGTGCTATAATTACGCTCTTACAGAAGAAGAGAGGAAAAATACTTGATACCATTATGTATGAGGATCTAGTCCACATAATAGCTAAAGTCCCAGCAGCTGAAACAATAGACTTAGCAGATCAACTTAGAAGCATATCGTCTGGAAGGGCATTCTTTGGATACCAATTTTATGCATGGGAGGAGGTTCCTAAATCATTACAAGAGAAGGTAATCATGGAAATTAGAAGAAGGAAAGGCTTACCAGAAAAATTACCTACAATAGATGATTATGCAAGATTCCTGTACGTTAGACAATAATCTTCTTCTCTTAGACTTAAAATTTTATTCTTAAACTAACTTCTAAAATTATTTTTGAGTAGTAAAATAAATGGGGCTGTTTTTAGTGGCTAGAATTGTCCTTCCGAGTATTAAGGATGCTAAGAAGAAAATTGAATCAGCGAGAAAAAATATTCCACTTGCCGTCTTGATTATAATCTTTCTTTTATCTGCTATTGTGGGTGTAATATATTTTCATGGTCAAGATTTACGAAATGCTCCAGAATATACAGGATATAGTGATGACTGGTTTTCTAAAAATAATAATAGTAAGAAACCCCCTAACTTGATTGATTATCTAAAGCCTAGACCGCGAAAAAAGCCCAAATTACCTAATCTAGGAGTTCTTTTTAGGATAGAAGGTGATGCAAGTTTTTATGCTTGGAGATATCAAGTTTTGAATTCATATTTAACCGGAACTGGATGGATAAGAATTAATGATACTTTTAAAGCATATTTAGGAGAAGCTAGAGGCTCTGTATCCTTTATTGTACACAAGGAATTTGTTAATGTAACCGATGTTAAAACAGTTGAATTAGTATCATTGTGGGATCCAGTATATGGTACAGAAGCATCAAGCTTCGCAATTCATTCTAACACGTCAGCAACCATAATGACAGCACCGCAAATTGGAAGAAATGATGAAGAGTTAAGGATTGTTCTTTACGCTTCAGAACCAGCGATAGTTAATATTACATACAGAGTGTTTGGAAGCGATATAAATGAACAAGAAATAGCTTCAAGATCGTCTACGGTAAGCGACACGAAATCTTACGCTCTTTCTCAAGATGATTTAAGAAAGTATACTGAAATTCCAGACGATTATTTTGCTGAATATCCTGAAGTTAAAAGAGTTTTCGATATCCTAAACGAATCAATCGACGCTGATAAGAATACCGTATATGAAGCAATAGCTATAGCATCCTCCTTGCTGAGAGCTAATTATACCGTATATCCTACATTGGATTTGCCTGAAGAAGAGGATCCAGTTGCAAAGTTTATCAGGGATGGAGGAGGCTCTGTTGCTATGTTTGTCTATACTGTTGCATTATTTATGAGGTACATCAAATTACCGACAAGAGTGATTTTAGGAATCATGGGTGGAAGGTATAATGCAACAACGGGAATTACGGAACTAGATGTTAATTTTCTTAGATATTGGCTAGAAGTCTATGACCGTAGCATTGGCTGGATTCCATTTAATGTTGATCCTTACGCGGGTGATTTAAAAAATCTAGCTGAGGTGACATTTAGAGTTTCACTTTATATTATAACTCAAAGTCCTGGAACAATAGGCGAGACAAAAGCTACATATCTGGATGCGAACTTCACACTGTATGTAGAAGTTAAGGGAATAGGAATAAGTGCATTTATAGGAAGGAATGTTACATTCTATGAATTAAACGAAACTGTTGATGGTCAGCCGTATAAAATAGGAGAGGCGCCACTCATATTATATGACGAGCAAACATTAATAGCAAACATAACGACAAGTTATGAAACAATATATAACGCGCTAGGTCGTGACCCAGTATATGGACTTCATTATATTGCTGCAGTTGTTCTAGGATTCACAGCTATAGATCAGGTCCTACTTGTCAGAAGGGCAGTTATAACCTAACTGATTCCAATCTTTTTTAGAATTTTCTCTAAATCTTTTGTTAACTGCTTCTTTCTGATTATAGTCACTATGAATTTTCCGCTTGAGAGAATTGAAACTACCCTATTCTCAAGGTAAAAACGAAGTGATATATCGGAAACACCCATTCCTCTCAGGAAATTAATTGTATCGTTAATCCTCTCAAGAATTCTATTGAGAAGTTCGGAGTCTAGTTCATTTTTGCCCTCGGACTCAATTACCTCATTAGCTTCATTTTCTATTCTCATTATAAAATACGCTGTTACATCATCTCTTGATCTAATTAAACTCCTGAGTTTTTCAATACTCAAGGCTTACACCATCAGATGTGGTGGATTTCATCATAGTTCAGAGGCGTGGCACTCATCATGCCTTTAGATTCTTCCAAAGAGTAATTAACTTATCCATTAATTCTAATACTTCACTAGAACTTAATTTTTCTTGTTGAACGCTCTCGATAAATTTATCTATCAATAGATATAAAGCATCAGAGAATGCATCATCAAGCTCTTTTAGTCTCTCGTCGCTTGTCTTTAATAATTTTTCCATCCTAGGTAATTGTTTAACGGGTCTTTTCAATAACTCTTCTTTTATAATCTTCTTTTCTTTTTTCTCTTCCTTAAGATCTTCGGGACTAATGATTTTAATCATTCTCTTATCAACCTTAGCTTTTTCCAACTCTTCAGGAGTAGCAACAAAAATGTCACATTTAGGACAGTATTTAAGGCCAACTTCCTTCATGTAGAATAATGGAGTACCGCACATTGGACAAGTTTCTTCAAGCATCTTAGCTCCTTTCAATAAAAGCCTACTCATCTTCTTGATTAGCTCTCTCTCGTCGTTTACTTTTTCCGACATGATAATCACCTCATTGTCTTTAAGCTAGGAATTAAAAATATTATTAACTTTAATTAGACTCATTATCTTCTTTGAAAAACTTTGTGAGGGGGAGATAATGCCCGTATTTTTCGGAGAAATAACCCTAAATACCAAGGGAGAGAATGATTATATTGATATCACTAGAGAGGTTGAAAGAATCGTTAAGAAAAGCGGAATTAAAAATGGCATTGTAAACGTCTTTATTCCTGGTTCTACTGGTGCAATAACAACTATAGAATATGAACCTGGGCTTAAAAAAGATCTAGCCATGGCCTTAGAAAGAATAGCGCCATCAGATATAGAATATGAGCATCATAAAAGGTGGGGAGACGATAATGGGAGAAGCCATGTTAGAGCTTCAATAATAGGTCCATCAGTTACTCTTCCAGTAAGAAATGGCGAAGTAATTCATGGAACATGGCAACAAATTGTTTTTCTTGAGCTGGATACAAGACCAAGACATAGGAGAATTATAGTTACTGTGATAGGTGAATAATTTTTTATAGCATTTGTGAGCTGAAATAAAAGAGATATCAATATCGTAGGAGTATTATTTTAGGGGAGTTAAAATGCCAAGGCCAGTAGTTGCTAAATTCAAATTTGACATACAATCCTACAGAAGAAAGATATATGAGACTAGAGGAAAAAGGGTTCATAGATGTAGAAGATGTGGGACAACGAGGGGAGTTATCAGAAAGTACGGATTATATTTATGTAGAAGGTGTATAAGAGAGGTCTATCATTTAATGGAATTTAAGAAAACAAGCGTTCACAGAGGATAAGGGTGAAAGATTATGGTGCGTTTAGATCCTATTGCAGATGCATTAGCAACTCTTAAGAATGCTGAAATGGCAGGGAAGGATATAGCATATTTATATCCCGTCTCTAAGTTGCTCCTTAAAATTATAGAAATTCTAAAGAAGCACGGATACATTGAAGATTACGAAAAAATAGAATCGCCTAGAGGAACTATCTGTATAGTTAAACTAAAAGGAAGAATACATAATATTGGTGCAATAAAACCTAGATTTCCAGTTAAATGGAGAGAGATTGAGGAGTGGGAAAAAAAATATTTACCATCATATGCTATGGGACTATTAATCATCTCTACATCCAAAGGCGTTATGACAAATATCGAGGCAAAAGAGAAGAGAATAGGTGGTAGATTAATAGCTTACGTTTATTAAAGTGGTGAAAAACTATGAGTCTTCAGACTTTAAAATTAGAGGATGCAATTAAGACAGTCTTAGAGCGTGACATAGTCTTTGGGATAAAGTACGAGATAATTGAAATTCCAGAAAATGTTAAGGTTGAGATAGAGGATAAAAAAGTTAGGGTAGAAGGTCCTAAAGGAAGAGTAGAAAAAGATTTCTCTCATATAAGATCGGTATACATTATGAAATTGGACAATAAGATAATAGTGGCTACCCCTTATAGAAAAGACAAGGATCTTAAGCCCCTGAGAACAGTATCATCTAAAATAAAGAACATGATAAAAGGGGTTCAAAGATGGTTTATTTACAAGCATAAAGTGGTTTTTGCACACTTCCCAATTAGAGTTGAAGTGCAAGGTAGATATATACTAATTAGAAACTTTTATGGAAGAAGAGATGTCATAAAGGTTCCGATAGTTGGGGATCAAACGCAGGTTGAAGTATTGTTAGAGCCAGGCTCAGATATTCCAAGTGAGGTAATTATAAAAGGTCCAGATAAGGATGCCGTTAGCCAAACAAGTGCAAACCTTCATGAAGCATGTAAGCTCAGAGGTAAGCATAGGAAAGATCCGAGAGTATTCCAGGATGGTATTTGGAGATATATGGTTACAGTTGAAGGTGAAGAATAATTCCGGAGAGGGAAATGATATTCCCTGGGGTAAATGAGCGATGAGGCGATGATGTTAGGGTCGATGTGTTTGATCCCCCGGAGGAGGTGATGTGAAATGATTTCAAATCCTCTCGTAAAATACGATAAACAACTTGAAAGGGAAATTAAGAGACTATTAAGATTGAGGAAAAAAAGAAAAAGAGAATGGACGCATCCTTATGCATGGCAATTTAAAAAGCTCCCAGACAGTTGGAGAAAACCTAGAGGGAAAGATAATAAAGTAAGATTGCAGATTAAAGGAAAGCTTCCTCTAGTAAAAGTAGGATACCGTTCACCAAGATTAGTTAGATATCTTCATCCCGATGGAAGAGAGGTTGTTCTTGTTAGGAAAGTTGAGGATCTTTACAATATAGACCCATTAACTCAAGCTGTTAGAATTGCTAGAACAGTTGGGGTTAAAAAGAGATTAGAGATATTACAATTTGCACATAAGTTCGGAATAAAAGTCTTAAATCCAGGAAGAGCGCAACCGAAGTTTAAGTTAATTCTAGAGGCTGAAGAAACAGAGGCTGAGGAGGAAGAGCTAGAGGAATTAGGTGAGGAAGAAATCGAAAGTGTAGAAATGGAGGGTGAAGAAAGATGACAAAGAGCCTGTTATCTCAGCGAAGATTAGCTGCTGAAATCCTTAAGATTGGCGAAAATAGGGTTTGGATGGACCCTGATGCTCTAGATGAAATTGAGAGAGCGGTAACTAAAGAAGACATTAGGAAATTAATAGAAGAAAGGAAGATCTGGAAAAGGCCTATTAAGGGAGTAAGTAGGCATAGAGCGAGAAAGAGAGAAGAGCAGAGGAGGAAGGGTAGAAGAAGGGGTCTAGGAAAAAGAAAGGGTTCGAAAAAGGCGAGAATGGGCGGTACTAAGATATGGGTAGAAAGGATTAGAGCTATCAGAAAACTTCTTAGGAGGCTCAAGAGAGTAGGAGTAATCGATAGAAGAACTTACAATAAGTTAAGAAGAATTGCTAAAGCTGGCGTATTTAGAAGCAAGGCGCACGTAATAGTTTACATTAAGGAGAAGAGGCTGAATCTGAAGCCGATAGAAAGTATAGAGGATCTAGAAAAATTAGAGGTTGAACTTGAGAAGGAAAAAGAGGAGAAAGAAGTTGGATGAGTTCTTCGTCATTGAATTAATTTTTTATTGACTTCACTGATGAGATTTTTCAACATCCTAATCAAATTTGTGGTCTAATAAGGTGTTCAGAATGCCTCGACGATTTGGACCAAGATATAGAGTACCCTATAGGAGGAGAAGGGAAGGGAGAACTGATTATAGAGCTCGCTATAAAATGTTATTATCACGTAAAATAAGAGCTGTTGTTAGGAAGAGTTTGAGACATATTATAATACAGTTCGTAAAGGCAGAATTAGGAGGAGATAAAACACTAGTTACGACAAGGTCATTAGAGCTCAAAAAATATGGATGGAATTACGGTTGTGGAAATATCCCAGCAGCTTATTTAACTGGATACTTGGCTGGGTTAAAGGCTCTTAAAGCAGGCATAAACGAGGCAATCTTAGACATAGGTCCTCAAAGGGCAATTCATGGTGGAAGACTCTTTGCAGCATTAAAGGGATTAGTGGATGCAGGAGTAGAAATCCCACATAACCCAATAGTTTTCCCAAGTGTTAGTAGAATCAAGGGTGAACATATAGCTGAGTATGCTAAGAAGTTAAAAAGAAGGAAAAAGGCTTTAGAAAAACAATTTGGAGGATACCTCAAAGCAGGGCTTTTACCAGAAGATATTCCGAAGGTCTTTGAAGAAGTTCTGAATAATATAGCTAAAGCTTTCGGTGCTGAGCCACCAACTCTTGAAGAGGAGGAAGAATTTGAAGAAGAGGAAAGTGAATAAAAAATTTAATATTACTCTAAGACTTCGCTTAATCTCAATTATGGGTGATGAGATATGCCGATAAAAATAAGAGAAATTAGAGATGCTGTTGTTCCTAGAGAAGAATTGCAAAGAGAATGGAAGCCAAAAACAAAGATAGGTAAAATGGTTAAAGAAGGTCGAATAGCATCTATTGATGAACTATTTATGATTACTGCAAGGATTCCTGAATGGCAGATTGTCGATTGGCTGGTTCCTAATCTTAAAGCGGAACTAATAGATGTTAGGATTGTTAAGAGAACGCTTGACTCTGGAAGAAGGCCTTCTTTTAGAGTTTTAGTAGCCGTGGGTAATGAAGATGGCTATATAGGAGTTGGGATGGGTAAACATGCTGAGCAGAGACAGGCAATTCAAAAGGCATTAAAGAGAGCTAAAAAGAATTTGGCCCCGGTAATTAGGGGATGCGGAAATTGGGAGTGTCGTTGTGGTAGGCCGCATAGTGTTCCATTTAAAGTTGAAGGAAAATGTGGTAGCGTTAGAATAATAATTTATCCTGGGCCTAGAGGTTTAGGTTTAGTTGCTGGAGATGTTGCGAAACATATATTAAGGCTAGCTGGCGTTAGGGATGTCTGGACAAAAACGTTTGGAAATACCAAGACACATATTAACTTCGCTAAAGCTGTTTACAACGCTCTTATAAACACATATAGATTATTATGAGGTGTGATTAATGGGTAGAATAAGTTCGAAGATGAGTCCTAGTGATATTCTTGCAGTCAAAAGGGGAGAATTTTCAGTATCAAAATTACCCGCTGATGGTAGATGGATGGCTGTCGTAAGAATAAGAGGAACGGTCAATGTCAGAAAGGATATTGCATGGACTCTCAAATTGCTTAGATTGCATAAACCACATCATATGGTGATAGTTCCATTTACTCCTTCATATAAAGGAATGCTTGAAAAGGCTGGGTACACTATTGCATGGGGAGAAATTAATTTTGATACTTTCCTTAAGGTTCTTAAGAAGAGAGGGCGCGTTATAGGAAACAAAAGACTTACTGATGATATAGTTAAAGAATACTCTGGTGGAAGATTCAAGAGCATTGAAGAATTAGCAAAAGCAATCTGGAATAAAGAGGTTACATGGAAAGAGCTTGAATGGCTTAAACCAGTATTTAGACTCCATCCTCCAAGAGGAGGATATAGAGGAAGTATAAAAAAGAGCTTCGCGGAAGGAGGCTCCTGGGGTTACTGGGGGCCAAAGATTAATGAACTTATTATTAGAATGATCTAAAGTGATTTTTCTGTATATTCTTTGTTTTCCATAAACTTTTATCGTAAAACTATTTCTCAATTATTAATCAGCGAATCTTGAAATCGGACACAGGTGATTTTGCATGGCAAAGAAGAGATATCATGAATTGGAAGATAAAGTTACCCTTCCTCAGGAAGGTGATCTTTTCGCCCTCGTTTTGAGGAGATTGGGAGGTTCATGGATTGAAGTACAATGCTCTGATGGAAAGATTAGAAAAGCAAGATTAACTCAAAAGGTCAGATTTACTAGGATCTATGAAGGAGATATAATACTTTGCAGACCCTGGTACGGGATTCAGCCAGATACAAGGGCTGATGTTATTCATAAATACTCGAAAAATGAGTTAAAGCATCTTCTCAAATCAGATTTTGCTGAGGAACTCAAAAAGATAATCCCTGAAGAGCTTCTAGAAGAGATTTTGGGATAGGTGATATCTAATTGGAAGACGACGAATCGATTATAGACGAATTCAGAGAACCGACAAGAAGGGACAGAAGGATTAAGGACTCGGATTATTTTTCAGCATGGGAAGGAGTTTTTGATGCTAAAACCCTAGAAGCTATTGAGTATTTGAAAAGGAAGAGGATTATAGAGGACATATATTGGGTTGTTTCAACTGGTAAAGAGGCGGATGTTTTTTACGCTAAATCTCCTAAGGGGGAGGAATACGCTGTCAAAATTTATAGAATTCATACATCGAGATTTAAGAGAAAGGACATTTATGTTTTGGGAGATAGGAGATTTGCGAGAGGATTGAGTGAAATTAAAGAAAAATGGAGTTGGGCAAGAAGGGAGTTTAAGAGTTTAAAAATTGCTTGGAGATATGAAATCCACGTTCCTAGACCAATTACAGTATATAGAAATGTTGTTGTAATGGAATTCATTGGAGAAGACGGAACACCAGCACCATTATTGAAAGATGTTGAGGAGATAGAGGAGCCGGAGAAGGTCTTTAAGGTTTTGATTGAGGATATCAACAAGCTTTATAATAAAGCTAAACTTGTTCATGCAGATCTAAGTCCATTCAACATACTTTATCATAAGGGAATTTGCTGGATTATAGACATGGCACAAGCTGTAAGGACATCACACCATTATGCACTTCAATTTCTATATAGGGATTTATATCATTTAAGGAACTTTTTCGCGGCGTTTATTGATGAATTACCTACAGCTGATGAACTTTTTAAGATGATTACTGGCAGAGAACCAGACCTAATAATAAAATCTTATGTTGAAGGTTGAATTTCAAGCTTCTTAATCTTCTCTTTATCCTTAAGATGTTTTATACTTTCCCTTCCTATACTGATTATACAACCTTTCTTTAAGCCCCTATAAACAAATCCATCTAGTGAGATGAAGTCTTTGATATCATCATCAAGCAAGTATAATTCTTTTGAGCTTTCTTTTCTTTCAACTTTCCTTTTAAATTCTAGCATGTCAAGGCTGAATTTAACCTCTTTAACTCGCTTATAAAGCCTAGAAAAGTGCTCTATTATCTTTCTCAACTTTTGATATAATTTATACTCAGTATGGGTAATATTTTCTGGAGGAAGCCCTATTAATGCACTTATGAATATTTTTTGAGCTCTTAACCATAATAAATCTTCAACAATGCTTTTAATTAGTTGTAATTCCGATTCTAAAATTTCTCTATTCAACTCGGTGTC
The DNA here is from genome assembly GCA_965367995.1 of uncultured archaeon. GTDB lineage: Archaea > Asgardarchaeota > Njordarchaeia > Njordarchaeales > Njordarchaeaceae > Njordarchaeum. The sequence continues at coordinate 19,334 of CBDULE010000002.1, forward strand.
AACTTCCTCAAAAGTTTTCTCAGCTTCTTTCTCAAGATATTCTAAAATCTTTATAAGCTCATTTGGATTTATCTCTTGAGGTAATGAAGATACTGATTCTTGCCTCCATAACTGAATTATCCTCAAAATTTGTTTAGTGATATCTAATCCAGACAATCTACTTTCCCTCAACTAATTCTAAAGTCTTCGTTGCTATATAGTTAAGAAGTCCTAGTGATATAGTAGGTTCAGCGGCTATTATTATGAAAGTTATATTCTCACTTTTATTTATGCTAAAAATTGCTAAGATGCCTTCTTCATATTTTGATAAGAGCAATATAGGCTTTCCAATTTGAAAATCGTCTCCTGCTACTTTTAATGCACCATAAATAGCAAGCGACGAGACGCTTAGAGAGCTAGCTTTATTTTTAAGTTCCTCATATCTCGGATCAGTGAGTACTGCTTTAATATCCCCACGTTCATCAGTTACAAGGATAAATTTTATACCAGGAACATCTGAAAGTATGTCTTCTAAAAATTCATTTAGTTCCACTAAATCATCACCTCTAAGAAACCCTCAATATAACCAAGGCAAAAAATTAAATTTAACCATTTTAGCTGATGGGAATAGACATGCAAGATTTGAAAGAAATATCTGAAGCAATCAGTATTGCAAGAGATTATGCGAAGAAAAATCATGAAAGAAGACTTTTTTTAATATTTGGTTTTTCAAACTCAGATAGAGTTGCTAATCTTATTTCTAATCTCTTAGAAGAAGGCAGCATAATAGTTAGTGATGACGATAGATTTCTCAATATATTCGGAGATGATGTATTAAAAGTAAGGCACAAAGAGACTAAGAGCATTCTAGGTAGAACTTTTTCTGATGCTGTAATAGACCTTAGAATGCATTTAGATGTTATATCGTTAAGCAGAACTGTTGAAACAATTAGAGGAGGAGGCTTAATATTTGTTTTCCTTCCCTTAGTTTATAGGGAGATTCAAGCAAAGTATGTAGAGAAGCTTAAACCAATCGGAATAAAAGAGAATCCAAGAGACATTTTGAGGAGAAGATTGCTAAAAAAAGCATTAACTAGCGATGGAGTGTATGTGGTTTCATCACTAATTTTGAAAGTGCTGAAAAAACCTAAGGAAAAAATCAGAAATCACGTTACCGAAGATAAGATAACACTACCAGAAAAATCAATAATTCCAGGAGATATTTATTCTCTCTGTAAGACTATGGATCAAACGAAAGTGTTAAATGCCTTCGAAAAATTGTTTGAAGACGTTACTAATACAATTTTAATAACAGCGGATAGAGGTAGAGGGAAGTCTGCCTCTGTAGGTTTAGCATTGAGTGGTTTGGCATTTTCCTTTTTCGAGAAAAATTTGAGGCCTCTTAGAGTTGTCTTAACAGCTCCTGAATTAGAAAACGCTCTTGAGGTTCTCAGATTCGTTAAGATAGGTTTAGAGAAATTAGGTGTCAAATACGAATCTTCAGAGAGCTATGTTAGGAGTAAAATTATAGATATTAACTACGTAGAGCCGTATTCTGCTCTCTTTGAGAGAGGAGATTTTATTATAGTAGATGAGGCTGCGGGTTTACCTTTCCCAATATTGCGTACACTTTTGGAAAGAAAAGAGAAGTTAATTTTCTTGACAACGCTCCATGGTTATGAAGGTTCTGGAAGAATGTTTTCAGTTAGATTTTTGCCACTATTAAAGGATAAAAGGCCAGATTATTTGCGTGTAGAGCTTAAGAGGCCTATAAGATATGCGGAAAATGATCCTGTAGAAAAGTGGTTGTTTGATGCTCTTATGTTGGATGCTGAACCGGTTGATATTAGCGTAGAAGAGCAGGAAGAAATTGTAAAGAATATAGATAAAATCAAATATGAAAGGATAAAGCCGTTTAAATATGTAGTTGGAAGTTTGGAAAAGCGAATGAAGGAAGTTTTTGGTATATTGATAAGCGCACATTATAGGAATAATCCAAACGATCTTCTGATGTTTGCAGATGCTCCTCATTACTTTGGATATGTTGGACTTTATGAAGAAAAGCCTATTGTCGCTATAGAATTAGGAATGGAAGGAGGATTATCTCAAGAAGAAATACAGGTGTTTCTAAAGACTGCACCATCTGGTCATATTATACCAGATAAACTGATAAAATATTATGGTGAGTTAAAAGCAGCTGAAAAAAGAGGATGGAGAATTATTAGAATAACAGTTCATCCAAAATTAATGCTTAGAGGTATTGGAAGTAAAACACTTAAATTTGTGGAAGAAGAAGGAAAGGCTGAGGGAATCTCATGGATAGGAGCTGGATTTACAGGCTATCCTGAATTATTGTCCTTCTGGATAAAAAATGGGTATGTCCCAATACATATAAGTCCAAAGCTAAATAAGACGACGGGAGAGCATACTGTAATAGTTGTAAAACCTTTAGATGAAGAACTAAATCAGGTTATTAAGAGGGCTAGTAAGGAGTTAAAATTAAGATTGCTGAGGGAGTTATCATCTACGTATAGAAATCTTGAAGCAAAAACAGCTTTGCTTATATTAAAAAGCATTGAAAAACTAGATAATTATGAGCTTTCACTCTCCCCTTCGCAAGCTTTTAGGCTGCGGCTCTACATGGATGGTTCTTTACACTTTGAATCAGCAAGCGATGCGGTTGAGGATCTAGCTAGATATTATTTTGCAAAGAATTTAGATTTCCTCGATGAAGAATCAGAACTTTTGCTCATTGAAGCAGTTCTTAAAAGGAAAAAAGTTGGAATTAGAAATCTGTTAGAATTGAGAAAAATTATTAGAAAATTATGGTTTAGTATTTTAAAAGTGGAGATAGAGGCCGAGTAAAAGGAGAGTTGAAAATAATGGCACATTATTTACAGATAATCCCGTATGTTAAGAGAATAGCGAGAGCATTATATTACATGGGTGACGATGATCCCATATTTATCTTCTCTCATGCAGATGCTGACGGGATAGCATCAGCCTCTATTTTAGCGTTACTGTTAAAGATGTTGGATAAGCCTTTCGTAATTAGGTTTCTTAGACAGTTAAGGAAAGATATTCTAGAGAATATCGCTGAAGAAGTTTGGCCCTATAATATAATTTTTTCTGATTTCGGAAGCGGACAACTTAGAGAGATTTCTAGGACTTTAAGAAGGGCAGCAAGAGTTATAATAATAGATCATCACGTTATAGGAAAGAAGCCTAATTTTATTCCTTTCAAGCTTTATCACTTGAATTTAAGGCTTTTTGGAGTTAACGGCGGGGAGGAAGCATCTTCTTCCTCCACTGCATATCTTCTTGCCAGAACCTTTCTCAAGGTATTTCCAGAACTTAAAATTTTAGTGAAACCAGCCATCATTGGAGCAATTGGAGACAATCAGGATGTTGGTGAAAAAAGATCATTGATCGGAATAAATAAATTGATCGCTGAGGAAGGAAAAAAATTTGGAATAATTCGTGAAAAAATAGATTTAATCATACCTGGAAAGAGTACAAAACCAGTTTTTCAAGCGTTAGCTGACATATATACTCCAATAATCCCCGGAATTACGGGAAGTCCGGAAGCTACGTATAAACTCCTAGTTTCTTTGGGAATATTGAAAGATGAGATTACTTATCAGATGATTACATGGGATGATCTAGATGAGGAAAAAAAGCAGAAGATATTTGAGATAATAGCCCAAAGATTAATGGCGTCAGGAGGGATGTCTCTGGAAAAAATTAATCAATTGCTTCTTGGCACAATTTATGAATTCACTGATGAGAAGATGACAATAAAAAAAGATGCTAGAGAGTTTTCAATACTTTTGAACGCGACCGCAAGAACTAATAAAGCAGCAGTAGGTCTCGCTACGTTGCTCGGGGATTCAAATGCGGAAAAAGAGGCCTATATGATTTTAAAGCGTTATCATTATGAACTCTCTAATGCTTTAAGGGAAGCGTTTAATTTGCTCAAGAAGGAGGAAAAAATCGGAATAATTGATGGGAGAGGTAAGATAAAAGAGGAATATGTATCTGTTATTGCATCAATTATTGCTAGATCAAGTCCTGATGTTAAATTAATCATAGCTTTCGCGGATTCTGATTTAAATTATGTGAAAGTTTCTTTGAGAAAAACAATACAATCAGATATAAAAAGCGTTGAGGAGATAATAACTAAAGCAATAAATGGAATTAAAGGTGCTTCTGGCGGAGGTCATGAAAACGCTGGTGGTGCATTTATTCCAGCAGATAAGATAGAGCTGTTTATTGAGCGAGTTAAAAGATTGGTGAGGTAGTTGTTAATTTCTTTAGAATGCGAAATAATTTTAAGTTATCACGATAATAGGCTTCTAAGAGCTATAGATAAAGCTTTAAGACCTGATAATATCACGCCAGGAACAAAGGATATAACAATAAAGCAAGAGCTGAAAGATGATATCCTATTACTTAAAATAGTGACAAGAAGCGTAGGAACGCTAAAGAATACCATTGATGACATTCTTAAAACAGCAATAGTTGCTGAAAAATCGTTGCGACGAGTGAGGGGTATTATGCTATGAAGTTCTTTATCACCACAGAAAGAGGCTTAGAAAACATAATAGCTGATGATATAAAGGAACTTGGAATTAAAACATGGGTAGGGAATAGAATAGGTAAGATATTTGCGGAGGGTGACAGTGAGCACGTATTTCTTTTAAACTTCCTAGGTCGCTCAATAAATAAAGTTTACATTCTAATTAAAAAGGCAAAGATCAACTCACTAAATGACGTAAAAGAAGAGCTAAAAGATATAAACTGGGAGGATTACATTGACAAAGGTCAAACATTTGCTGTCTCTGTCGAAAAGGCTGGAAGGAAGGATTTTTCATCGATTGATGTAGCGAGATTAGCTGGAGATACTATAATAGAAAGGATAGCTAGCCTAAGAAAGAGACCTAAAGTTGACTTAAGGAATCCAGATGTTAAAATTCGTCTCGATATTTTTAAAGATGAAATGCTTGTTGGTATTGATACTACAGGACCATCTCTGCATATGAGGAGATATAGAGTTTTTAATCATCCAAAAGCTGTTAAGACAACAATTGCTTATTTGATGATAAAACTTTCTTCTTGGAGTGAGAATGAAAGTTTATATGATCCTATGTGCGGAGGTGGAACAATTCCAATCGAAGCAGCAATCTCTTGTAGAAAAATTCCAATTTTTGTATTTAGAGGGAATGAGTATGCTTTTTATAAGCTTAAATTTCTTCCACTTGACCGAGTTGAGTATATCAAAGAGAGACTTTTAGAGAGTATGGATAGATCTATGAACTGCACCATAATTGGCTCGGACATTAATGAAGAATACATCAAAGGAGCAATTAAAAATGCGGAAAAAGCTAAAGTTTTAGACACAATTAAATTCTTCACAGCTAACATTTTTCATCTAGAATTCCAAAGTATTTTTGATAAAATTGTTTTGAATCCCCCATACTTTGTAAAAAACTTAAGCATGTTTGACTTCTACAGAAAACTTCTACTGAAATTGCTTAGAATGATTAGAGAAGGAGGAAAGATAGTTTTACTAACACCGAAGATTAGAATAATGCTAAAAATCTTAGATGAATTGAAATTAAAATATGAATTGCATTCATTTTATAGGCAACGATTAACAAAGAATGGCATATTTATAATAAAGCCCTAAATCTCATTTTTGGGGGGATAAACCATGGCATATTGGAAGGAGAACTTCCTAGAAATCGTATTAGAAGATGAGAATGCTTTTAGAGATAAGTATCTCATCCTCGGATTTCATGGAATAGGAAATATAGGGCATTTAAGCGTTAGATACATAATTGAGGGGGCTAAGAAAAAAGGAACCTGCAGAAAGATAGGTTATATAATTGGAAGGATGATGCCTCCCTTCGTTGAGGTCATAGATGGAGGATTATTTGGTGTTCCGTATGAATTCTATCATGTAGGAAACGCAATTCTTCTCCTAATTAGAATTCAACCTACTTTAGATGAGCAATCTATACTTGCTGATGTAGTAACCAAATATGCTAAAGAGAAGGGAATCAAGGGTATAATCCTTACAGGAGGCATCGATATAAGCGTTTTTAAGACACCAGAAGAGATTCCAGATGTTGTTTTTGTAGTTAACAGAAAGTTTAAGGAATTTATGAATGAGGATCCATGGAATACCTTAAAACCAGCCCCTAAAGAAATTTTAGTGTCAGGAGGAGTTGCACTATTCTTAGCGTATGCTACTCATTATGACATTCCAGCAATAGCACTGTTTGCTCCAACAGAAAAGGGAATAATTAACTTTAGAAGCTCACTCATGTTATCTAAGAAAATAGTTGATTTGCTTCATTTGCCTGTTGATATTAGTGAGATTGAAAAGAAGCTAAGAAAATTTGAAGAAGAAATGTTAAGAAGAGCACAGGAGCAAATGAGAGGCATTAGTGAAGCATTAGAAGAAGAATGGAGAAAAAGAGAGACAACTGAAGATTTCTCAACATTCACTTAAAATTGGAGCCGGGGGCGGGACTCGAACCCGCGTCCACGGATCTGCAATCCGCCGCCTTACCCCTCGGCAACCCCGGCAATAGGATTACCCTAATTTAAAGAATATCTCCTTTAAGGAATAGTTTTTAAATTTCATCCTACGTTTTTATGACTCCCATTTCTTAAAAAAGTCCTCTAATGCACGTGCTTTCGGGTTTCTACGGTTTAAAGAATACAATTTTACCCTATCATACGTTAACTCATTTAACAGACCCGCTTTTTGAAGTTTCTGCAGATACATCTTAAGTACTTTATAATTAGCTTTGCTTCTTTTCCTTAATTCGGTTAAAGAGATTAAGCTCTTTTCCACAAGTGCTTTGAGGATCCTAACTTTGATTTTTGAACCAAAAATATCCTCAAGTGAAATGTATTCTTTTTCAGGCAATTTTTTCACCTCTCAGTAAAGATATAACACTTTTTTCTAGATCATCCAGTGGAACATTTACTCTAATTCTCGTAGATCTCCCTCTCTGCCCCTTCCCTGTCACTTCTGCTTCAATGACTCCAGGAAGCTCATGGCTTAGTTCCTTTAGATATCTCAGAAGCTGTGTGGTTTTTCTCGGTCTTTCGCCATATTCTTCGCAAGTCTCTTTGTAGATTTCTTCTAATTCTGCTCTAGTAATGAAACTCTTGTTATATAGCCTAAAAGCCTTGATAATAGACAGAAGAAGAACAAGTTTATGGCGATCTAAGCTCATTATGAGCTCAGAATCAATTCTTGGAAGTTCTGGGTGATATTTCAATACCATTCTAACATGTTCAACATCTAAATAACCAGCTCCCAGACGATCTACATAACGCCCAGCATCTCTTAAAATATCCATTGCAATCCTGGCATTACCCCCTTCCTCTGGCTGACTATTTACTGCAAAATTGGCAATAAGTTCGATAGCTTCAGGGCTAACGGATCCCTCTTTAAAAGCCAGTGATGCTCTATATTCAAGGATTTCTATTAGATCGCTTACCGAATACGGTTTAAGTTTGACCTCATTCTTTATAAAGGATGCTCGAGTGACATTATCGAGATTTAAGATAAAATCTGGCTTATACCTATTCCAAATAACTCCAATTACGGCAAGTTTCATTGTTTTTCTTTTCCCCCATTGACGTTCCGGAAGTCTAGAAAGTGCATATAAGAAATCCTTAGCTTTATTTATCTCGTCTATCTTATCTCTTCTAAACAAATCACTTAGTTCATCTAAGATGATTAAAGCTGAACCACCTTTATCTAAGATTAAATTATATAAGATGTTCATTAGGTCATCTCTAGACAATCCTCTCTCGGGTATCGAGGACTCTATTTGATGAACAATTTCCGTTAGAACTCTATAGGAACGCTTTCCTTTGCAATTAACATAAACAAAAATAATGTCTTCAGCCAACGCTTTTTTTACATCATTTCCTACCCGGTGAGAAAGTACTGTTTTTCCAGCGCCAGCGCCGCCATATATAATCCAGGAGGTAAAGCCAAAGCCATGTTGGAAGAAATCAATCAAATCATTAGAAATATCCCTCCTAACATCCTCCCTACGCGGTAACCTTTCTGGAATATACGAATGCTCAAGCGTTTCCGGTCTTATTAAAATCTTCTCTACCATTTCTCAGTGACCTCATAAATTATTTTCACTTTAGTAAGGTAAAATTTAACCAGAATAAAATTAAAAGTTAATTCTTCATGATACCGTATAATAGACCAGTAAAGAAAAGCATCATGATGCTATTTACGCTCATTAATTAGAAGTTTTTTATATCCTTTATCCTGTCTCTTATACACATCTCCGAGCCCACGAGACCTCTCTACATCTCGTATGCCGTCTTCTGCTTGA
>CBDULE010000003.1:0-22659 GCA_965367995.1 uncultured archaeon
TAACTGTTGAATATTTTTTCTCTAACCATAGTTGAACTTGAAATCTCGCACTCGAATTTTGGAAGTCTCACTACCTTAATATTTAAATTATTCTTTTTCGCCCACTCCTCGATATCACTCTCACTTATCTTTTGGTCATAGCCTAATGCTACAATATCTGGTTTAAGTTCTAGTAAAATATCAAAGAAAGATTTCTTCTTACCTATTTTATTTCCTAAGACAGCTTTATCAACAGGTTTTAAATTCGAAACTATTTCAAGTCTTTCTTTTTCACTGAAAATCGGCTCTCTTCCTTTAATTTTTTTAACTGTTTCGTCCCTAGCGACAATTACAATTAGTTCACTATTTTCCGCCAATGTTTTTGCAGCCCAGAGAAATCTTATATGCCCTACGTGTATAATATCAAATGTTCCTCCAACTACGATCCTCACTTTATTCATATCCATACACGCAATCAGTTTTTTATTTTTGATAAAGAGAAAGCTAAAAGTATTTAACTCCACATAATATACAAATGGTCTTTCAATTCGTTATTATTCGGTTAGAAGAATGTTTGAATTTAAGGAAATTAAATGCCCACGATGTAAATCTTTGGTGCCTCTCGGCTACATTATCTGTCCTTACTGTGGTTATGATCTAAGACCTATACTTAGAATGTATGCACGTCGAGAATTAACTTTCAAGGATATAATAAGGAGAGTTAAGGACTCGATCCCTATTTACGGCGGCTCGTTAATTCCAACCGATCTATTTAACGAAATCATGATTGCTCCAGACGCTTTAGGCCCCACGATGATAATAGTCGCATTATCCTTTTTCATCTCACTTATCTATATGAGACTTCTTCTAGGAGTAGGAATTCTAGCAAGTGTAAACATAGGAGTATTATTCGTTCTTCTTCTACCAATCACATTGATATTAAATTTGATCCTCTTCGCTATCTATGTTTCATTCATAAACTGGATTTTTAGATTAATTGGAGCAACAAATGCCGAATTCACTACAACATTTAGCTTATTAGGATATTCATTATGGCCTTTGGTCGGAGCCTCTCTAATAGCTTTGTTCCTTATGATCGCGTATAATCCTAGCCTTCTATTAGAAGGGGTTGCTTACGCACTTTCTCACCCTTTAGTAAGCTTAGTAAGATATATCTTATTTGCGGGTATTATTGTCAGCTTGATTATCGCAAATGAGGGAATTTCCAAAGCTTACTATCTGAATAAGTTTGTTTCACTATTAATTATGCTTACACCCATTGCGATACTGTTTTTAGCGATATGAGGTGACTCAAAATGTTGTATAAAGGATGGGTTTTAAAGAAAAGAAGGCATGCAAATATCGTATTTATCGACTTAAGAACAGTCGATGAGCCTTGGAAAATATTGCAAGTTGTGGTTAAAAGGAATAATGTTGATGATGAGTCTTGGAGGAATGCTAAAGAAATAACACAAGAATCATCTATTATTGTTGAAGGCGATCTTGTTAAAAATCCACGCTCTCCTGGAGGTATTGAACTTCAGGCTAAGAAGATAATTGTTACTCATATAGCAGAATCTCCTTACCCTCTTGGGAAAAAGGAACACTCACCAGAGGTTCTTATGAAATATAGACATCTTGCTGTCAGAGCTCCGAGATATGTTAAGATATGGATTGTAAGAGAGAAAGTATTATCGCTTCTTAGAGAATACTTTGAGAAAAACGGTTGGCATGAAGTATCGCCTCCGATTCTTGTAGCAACTGCTGTAGAGGGAGGGGCAACATTATTCCCAGTAAAATATTTTGATGATTCCATAGTTTATCTATCCCAATCAGCTCAGCTTTACCTAGAAGTGATGATTTTCGCTCTTGGAAAGGTATGGAGTCTAACTCCCTCATTCAGAGCTGAAAAATCTAGGACGAAAAGACATTTAGCAGAATATTGGCATCTTGAGGCTGAAGCTGCATGGTTTCACCTTGAGGATATACTTAGAACGCAAGAAGAAATGGTTTATTATACAATTAAGAAACTGTTAGAGGATGATGTAGCTTATTCAATAATTAAAGAGTTTAGGGGGGAAAGTTTAGATGTTCTTGAAAGTATAAAGCCTAGGTTTAAGAGGGTAAGATATGATGAGGCAATAAACATACTTCAAGCAAAAGGCATTAACATAAGATGGGGGGACGATATTGGAGGAGATGAAGAAAAAGCATTATCTCTCGAGATAGGAGAGTTATTCTTCTTAACACACTTCCCTGCAAAAATAAAGCCATTCTATGTAAAGCTTGATGAGAAGAATAAGGAAGTTAGTCTTTCAGCAGATCTCTTAGCACCAGAGGGCTATGGAGAAATTACAGGAGGAAGTGAAAGGGAGGATGATGTAGATATACTTATCGAGAGAATTAAAAGTGAAGGGTTTGATCCTGAAAATTATTTCTGGTATCTAGACTTAAGAAGATATGGTAGCGTTCCCCATAGCGGCTTTGGTCTTGGTGTAGAAAGATTTATATGGTGGATCTTAAAACTAGATCACATTCGCGATACACTACCATTCCCAAGATTAGCAAGGGTTAAAAAATTCATCTAAACCTTTTTATTAAATACTTTGGGCTTCTCGATGATGAATTCAGCCTTATGCGATTTTGATGAGCGACGATGGGCAGTCTGAGAGTTCTAAATTGTTTTGAGGAATGCTTCTATTTCTTTTCCTTTGTTTTTCAAAGTCGTCTTAGTTATTGAAGCTAACTCAGCTATTACATTAGGAGACCTATTTTCACCTAACGCTTTAGCTGATACATATATTATAGCTGCTGCCAAGCTTGATGGATCAACACCTATGAAGTTCTTTCTATCCTTCAGTTTTTTATAGACATCCAAAGCAAAAATAAGACATTTTCCAGATAGTTTAAGTTCTCTAGCCATGTATGTGATTAATCTCTCTACATCCTCCCTTCTTACATTATATTTCGTACCTAATATTTTCTTCACTACATTGAGAGCTTTACCAAACTCTCTTTTTGCTTTTAAGAATTCTTTTTCTGGATAAACAGCTTTCACATATGAATCTAAAGGTCTAGGGTTTCCAGTGATTCTCAATGCCATGAAAAGGATTGCTGCTGTCACATTTCTCAAATTTTTTACTTTTCCCTTTTTCTTTAAAACGAATTCCTTAATTAGCCTTCTTGCTTCCTTTTTAGCACTTTCAGGAGCGTTTATTCTAATGAATATATCATCAAGATAGTTCAACATGCTTTTCATTGTCCTTTCTCTAGCTGATATCGGAATAACATATTTCTCATTTTTATTCGCTACCTTAAGTCTTATTCTTGGCAAATCAGCATCAAAATCTTCTCTAGGTGGAGGAGCTCTAGCTTTTAATCTAAATTCTTGAGCGTCAAAAAATCTTGTTTCAAATTCTAAAGAAATTGCTGCTTCATCTAAGACATAACCACAGTCTCCGCATACTAAATTACCATCTACTTCGATAATGTTATCAGATCCACAAATTGGACATATCTTTTCGTATTGATTGCTCATTAATTCATGCCTCCTCATAAAATGAAATAATAATGTAAGCTTTGATATGCAAAACTTGAAGACTCAGATTTAACATACTGTGATATGTAAAAAATCAATGTGAAATACAATTATATTACGTCTGTCATTCAATTAAGGTGCTCCTTATGAAGATTTGTTGGGAGTTAAAGGGCCTTAATTTGAGTAAAACTGGATTAGAATCAATATTCTGGAACAACTCCAAACTCCTCATCGTAGACAATGGAGAGGGCCTATTATACCTCATAGATCATAAATCTGGTAAAATTGAAAGCTCAATTGGAGTAAAAGAGAGAATAAATGATATCACCGTGGGGGACATCAACGGGGATTCTACTAATGAAATTTTAGTTATTAGAGAGGATGGTTCTCTATTAGCAATAACGCATGAGGAGATTATAATTCCTATCAAAGCACCTTCAGCATTAGTTAAAGCAATTACTGCTGATATAGATGATGACTCTATGGATGAAATTCTTGCATTTGATTCTACTGGAACTCTAAATGTGTTTAAGCTTGATAGGATTATTCATAGGATCTCATTAACGCCTCCTATAATGTTTTATAGCATAACTGATTTTAATAATGATAAGCGTAATGAGTTTCTTGTATTATATGGACATGATTCTTACGATTTGTATTCTCTTGAAAGTTTAGATTTGATAAAACACCAAAATATATTTCTAGGAGGCTTTAAAAGGGCTAGAGTAGCTGATTTTGACTCCGATAGCATACCTGAAGTGTTAATTCTTAGGAATAAATCGCTTATTTCATTAAAACCTCTCTCTGGACAAATTGAGGAGCTATTTGAGCTTTTTTATGACAGGATATCTGATTTCGAAATTTTCGATGTGGATAATAATAGTAAGCCAGAAATAATAGTCTTAGGTGAGAAAGAAAAGAAAAATTACGTGAGTATTTTATCAATTTTCGGTGAAATACTTGTGGAAGAAGTCGTTGATAAAACGCTTACTCGCATTTATCCAGCTGACATAAATGGTGATGGAAAGCTTGAATGTATTATAACAAGCGTTTACGGTAAGATTGTTCTCTTTGATGAGGCAGGAATCGTTGAGCAGATCGATCTAGAGAAGGATATCCTTAGTACATACATTAATGACCTTGATGAGGATGGCGTTGATGAAATTTACATAAGGACGAAGCACAGTGTATTATGTTTAAAACGATTTTAATATGCAATAATCAATACTTTCTTTTTTATGATGGAAGATAGTTATGGTGTCTCATTTGGCACAGAAAGTTACGTTTAGAGTTCCCTGGACTGAAATTTTTAGACCAAAAAACTTTGATGAAGTAATTCTTACAAAAAGACAGAGAACGCAAATACTGAATTGGTGGAGGGCATGGATTATCCTCTGGAATATGACTAATTACTGGAATGAGCATTATAGAACTGCTTGGTTTGAATATCTGAGAAGTAGAGAGGGGAAAGAATTTGCTCAAAAGCATCTTTCTGCCTGGAGAGAATATTTCAAGCGGGAATTCGCTAAATGGGTAGGAGAAGGTTCATCCTCAATACCTCACTCATTCTACTTACTATTTAAGAAAAAATCACCAAAATCACAAGAATTAACGACTGATTTAAAGCCAACAGCTATAAATGAAATTAAAAAATGGCTTGAGAAAACCTGGTCTTCATTCTTATCAAGTAGAGGAATTGATTCTGTTCCTCATGCTATCCCCCCGATACCTCCATATAAACCAATTCTTCTAGTTGGTCCTCCTGGAACCGGAAAAACATCATCAGTTTATGCATTAGCACATCAAGAAGGGATAATTGTTGTAGAGTTCAATGCCAGTGATAAAAGAAGCGGGAGCGTAATTAGAGAGGTTGTAAGAGAAGCTTTAAGAAGCTCTGGATTTCTAACCGATAAACAGGATAAGCCACCAAGAATAATCTTACTTGACGAGGTAGATGGCTTATCCGGTAGAGAGGATAGGGGAGGATTATCAGCATTGATAAGAGTTCTTGATGAAATAAAACTACCAATGGCATTTACAGCCAATGTAATGCACGATAGAAAAGTGAGAACTTTAATGAGATATTCAATAACAGTATTCTTTGATAGACCTTATGATTATCAAATTGTGCAGCTTGTTAAGAGAATAGCAAGCAAGATGAAAATGGAAATCCCCCCCGAGATTTTAAATAGGCTTAAGTACGCTCCTGATTTTAGAACGGTGGTAGAAGCTCTTGAGACATACTATTATTCAGGTATTCTTCCATCACTTTATCATGAAGAGCAGTATAACATTCAGGATGCGATCAGATTAGCATTTGGCATGAAGTCAGATACAATTGAAAAAACAGTATTTCGAGTAAATAAGTATCTCACATCAGTTCCCGATATTGATGTTTGGGATATCATCCTCTGGGTATGGGAGAATGCTTACAACTTTTTGGACCATACAAAAGGAATTTTTAACTTCTATAGAATGTTAGCGGAAGCTGATTTCTTATATAAAATTGGAGCCAGAACTTTAAACTGGAGAATCGCATATAGAGACGCTATGACGATTTTGTCTTGGGCAATAGCAATTTATGGTAAGCCGGTAAATAACATTTGGGCTCTAAGAAGAATAAAAGTAAATAAGCCGACTATTGTCGAAAAACTAGGTCAATTGAAGAGGTTAATGGAAGGATTAATTGAGGAGAGTGAAGAGGAAGAAGAAATATCCTCAATGACTGAAACAGAGGTAAAAAGATTAGGGCTTAGACCTCTTCTAGAAGCTTATTCAAGATATGTTCATATATCCAGAAAGAGAGCTATGAGGGACCTTAAGTTTTTATTGTATCTCGCGAAACAAAATCCAGAAAAAGCAGGAGTTCTCTTCGCAAGATTATATGTTCCAAAAGAAACAATTAGAATTTTCTTGAGGCATTACATATCAAGAAAGGATCAGAGAGAGAAAATAGAAAAAGAACTCTTTCAGGCCTACGAAAATACAATTAGTAAAATCGGTCCTAGAGCAGTAAAATCAGCGATAGTAGAAGCAATTCAAAAAGCTAAGGTTGAAGAAAAAGCTCCTGAGGTAAAGGAAGAAGAAATCCCAAAAGAAAAACCCAAAAAAGCACGGAAGAAAAAGGCTAAAAAGAAAGAGGAGAAACCTGGTGTTACTCTTGATAAATTCTTTTAGGCTAAGTACTACCGAATTTCTTCTTCCTTTTTTCAAATGTGTAGCCTAGCTTCTCTTCAAGAACTCTTCTAGCTAATTCCTTTATCTTAGCTCTTTCTGGATTCTTAGGATAAGTATTCTTTTCTATTATGTCTAAGGCCCTCGGAATCTCATGCTTGTTTATTATTTCTACTGGAACTGTTGTTAATAGCCTATCGAAAATGTCAAGAACTTTTATAACTAGTCTTTCATTCTTCTCTTTCATCATTACTTCCCATGTCACAACTCCCAGCAATTCATCTGTAGCTCTTGGATCCTTCTTCAAAACCTCCTCGAATGCATCAACAGCAGCGTCCCTTACTGCTAGTTTTTCATCTCTTAAAGCCTTCTTAATTATTGTTAACACATCACTTGATAATGATAATTTATTGGATTCTAGGAGCTTCTTCAATAGCAGTACAGCACTTCTTCTCACATCAACAGACTCATGCCTTCTATATGTAGCGATAACTCCTAATAATCTGGAGACATGCTCACTTGAAATCTCTTGAGCATAGGAAGAAAAGAAATCTAGAATATGAGATATAACGTTTGGCGCTGTCTCTTTATCTAAAGTATCCATTAAAGTGGATAATGCCGTTTCTCTAGTTACTTTGCTGTATTCTCCCACTTTCTTGAGAAATCTTATAACGGCCTCTCTAACATTGCTTTTTTCGTGTTCAAGCAATTTAAGAAAATCTTCAATTTTCTTCCTAGTGATTCTTTTCCGGGATTTAAAATATAATTTAGCTAAGTTATCTATAGTCGCCATTAAAACATTAGGATTCTCTTCCTCAAGCTTTTCCTCCAAAGTCGCTATAACTTCTTTAATTTTGTTTTCGTCTCTAAGCGCGATCTCTGTTAATGTTTTTATAGCTGCTACTCTAACGCTCCAATTTTCATCTTCAAGTAGTTTCTTCGCTGACTCATATAATTTCTCTAAATCATATTCTCCATGGATCATTTCTTTAGTCAACTTTTGTAATGCTTTTCTTCTTCTTCCCGGTATTGGAGAGGAAACCCATTTCTCTAACTGTTCTACTCTCATTACCATTCACCATTGTATCCGCTATTCATCCTTCAATCGAAGAGTTAAAATTAAAAATACTTACCCTTATATTTTAAGAGACGACGTCGATATAAAGACTCCTTGTGGGGTGAATGAATTCAAAAATGTAAATTCGAATAAAAATATTGTTGTAACCTCCGCTCTCCCATATGCTAATTCTGAGCCTCATATTGGTCATTTGAGAAGCACATATCTTCCTGCTGATATCATGGCTAGGTATCTCAAAGCAAAGGGTTATAAAGCATATCATGTCAGTGGAACTGATGAGCACGGCACTCCAATATTAGCTAGGGCGTTAAGAGAAAAACGAAATCCTAGAGAAATAGTTGATTACTATCATGAGGTTATTAAAAGGGCTTTTGAGAGAGCGGGTGTTCACTTTGACATATTCTCTAGAACCACCAAGCCTCATCATTATGAACTTACTCTAAAGTTTTTCGAAAAAGCAAAGAAAGCAGGATATATCTACAAAAAGGAGATAAAAATACTTTATTGTGAGCATGATAAATTGGCATTACCAGATCGCCTTGTAATAGGCACTTGTCCGTACTGTGGTGCTCCTAATCAATATGGCGACTATTGCGAAGTATGCGGAAGAACATATACACCATTACAGCTTAAGAATCCGAGATGTGCGATTTGCGGTAATCCTCCAGTTATAAAAACAAGTACGCATTATTTCTTCGCTCTTAGTGAATTCTCTGACCGCTTAGAGAGGTGGATTAAGGAAAAAGTAAAGCTAACAAAGGGAGTAAAGGAACAGGTTTTACATTGGATAAAAAGCGGATTACAGGATTGGGACATAACTAGAAACATTCCTTGGGGCGTTCCAGTTCCTGACCTACCTGATCAAGTCTTCTATGTATGGTGGGACGCTCCTATAGGCTATATCTCATTCACAAAAGAACTATTCGATTCTATAGGGGAGGATTGGGAGGCAGTTTGGGTTAGAGGTGAAGGTTACATTATACATTTCATAGGTAAAGACATAATTTATCATCACGTACTATTTTGGCCAGCGATGTTAATGGCCGTAGATTTCGCATTGCCGAATGAAATTAGAGTCAGAGGTTTTGCTACATTAGAGAAGGAAAAAATGAGTAAAAGTAGGGGCCATTACATAGGTCTTGAGGAGTTCCTAGACATATGGCCTGCAGATTATCTTAGATTTTATTGGGCTATAACTACATCTGAAAGCTTAACAGACGGTGATTTCTCGCTATACGAATATTCTGAGAGGATAAATAAAAGCTTGATTGGAGAATTCGGAAACCTAGTTCATAGAGTTCTAACATTGATTAAGAGAGGAAATATCACTGATGGGGATATTATCAAGAGTTATATTGAAAACGCTGAGAAACTATTCGTTGAATACGATGAGCTTATGATTTCAAACCAATTCGACCAGGGACTAGAAAAAAGTCTTGAGATTTCTAGATTAGGAAATAAGTTATTGAGCGAGAAAGAGCCTTGGAGGAAGTTAGAGAGTAAGGAGGCTGCTGATACTCTAATCACTGCACTAGGCATCTCAGCTATTGCCGCTGTAAGCTTAGAACCATATATCCCATATTCAATAGAGAAATTCAAAGAATATGTCGGACTTAAAGTAAGCTCCACCGAATTCAGAAAAACCATAGAAAAAATATTTGAAGATGGTACTGATGTTCTTATAAGCATGGCTAAGAATGTTATTAGCCAAAAAGAAATTAGGCCAATATTCGCTAAAGTGACAAATAAGCAAATAGAAAGTGTTAGAAAAACACTAAAGGCTAGAAGAAGGAAATAAATTTATTTTGTCCCTTTTCTAGTCTTAATTCCTTTTTTATTTTTTAGACGATTCTTGGCGCTAATAGGTACGTTAACTCTATACCTCCTCCTATTTTGAATGTCATCTTTAATGGCATGTTCTTAGAATACTCTATTCTCACGATATCTGCTACTTTAGCAGCTCTTATGAATTTCTTTAAGAAGTCCAGTGAATATAATGATTCAGCATCATCTTTTACCTCATAATTAACAACAGTATCTTCTCTCTCTAAAGGTGCTACATATTCGTAAAATTGTCCAGTATCGCTCTCAGCTATAAACCTCATCTCTTTCTCTTCCTTTGATGTCACTAATCTTAGATCGTCTCCAATTATTTTAGCGTCTGCAATTATATCGTTTAGGAAATTAGCAGGTGAGAACTCAACAATTACATCATATTCAAGCTCTCTTATGTTTATTCTTTCCTCTGGTATTTCCAATAAGGGAAGAGCGAAAGTTCTCTGTAAGGTCATGTCCTCAGGTGTTCCACGGTAGAATGTTATTGCAAAGTAATGCTTCTCTTTCTGCTGTTTTAGCTCGAAGAGTAGGCTATCTTTAGCTTTACCTCTCTGAATTATCTTCTTGAGATCTGTAAAGTTTACTCCAATTACAATAGTATCTCCCTCTTCTGGAGGCTCAAATTCATATATGTGAAAAGCTGAGGCAGGCATTGTTAGAATTGCCATAGCAACTCTACTATCATCCATCGCAGAGAATTCAATACCATCCTCTTTTACATAAAAATTTCCTTCACTAATAACGCCAGCTATTGCAGCTAATATCTCCTTAAATATTTTTCCCTCATCATATGCAGCCTTCCAGTACATATAAGAACACCTTTTCAACTCCATCAAACATTCTTCTCAAACTTTAAAATAGCAGATAACATCTTTAAAACATATTGTTCATAAGCATGATGATTCTATTGGTGTAATGCAATGAAGAAGGAAATAATTCACATTTTCAGAGCTTATGATATAAGAGGAATTACTGGTAAAACTCTTTTTCCAGATGTGATTGTGAAGTCCTCCGCTATTTTTGCTAACATATTGGAAGATGAAGGAGTGCGTTTGGTAGCAGTATCCGGGGACGGAAGAACATCGAGTCACATCTACACAAATGCTGCCGCTGCTGGAATTGCGGCTGCTGGGTTAGATGTCTATGTATATGATAAACTTCCAATACCAACATTTTACTTTAAGATCTGGAAGGAGAAAAAAATTGGAGGAGGAGCTTATGTAACAGCTTCGCATAACCCACCTGAATGGAATGGTATCAGATATCGCAGGGGAGATGGTACTGGTTCTCCAGAAGATAATAAGGTGATTAAAGAGAGATTTATTAAAGATGAGGTCAGATGGGCCTCCTGGGAAGAGGTGGGTAACATTTATCATTTCTCAAATAAAGAGATCATTGCGGAATATCTTGAATTTGCATGGAATTTAGAGCCAAATCCTGAGAGAAAATTAAAGATTGTTATTGATACTATGAATGGAGTTGGAGGTATTCTTATTCCGTATCTCTTATCAAAACATCATGATATATTAGCTATAAATGCTCAAGTTGATGGAAGATTTCCTTCTGGTTGGCCTGATCCTGTCGATAGCGACATCAGTAAATTACAAAATTTGGTGACTTATACTAAGGCTGATATGGGTGCCGCTTTTGATGGGGACGCTGATAGAAGTGTGATAGTAGATGATAAGGGCAGAAGAGTTCAGGCAGAAATTGTTGGAATTCTTTTAGCTGAAGAGTTATTAAAAACCGGAGATGTCGTCGTTTACAATGCTGAGTGTTCATCGATATTGAGGGAAAAACTCGAAGAGATGGGAATTAAGACTGTAGAGACAAGAGTTGGAGATGTCTTTGTTGCAGAAACAGCAAAGAAGCATAAGGCAAAACTTTGTATTGAAGGCAGTTATCACATTTTCTTACCAATATATGGATTTTACTACGATGATGCAATGTTAGCGACATATATTTTTGCTGCTATATTAACAAGGAAAAAGAAACCTTTATCTGAAATTGTTGATGAAATTGGTAGATTCTACGTTTTACGTGAGAACATTCATGTGGATGATGCTATAAAATGGGATCTCATGGATTACATGAAAGAGAAATTCATTAGAGAGTACTCTGACGTAAGTACGATTGATGGTGTGAAAATATACCTTGAAAAAGCATCTGTATTAATTCGTCCGAGCAATACCGAGCCCATGATTAGAATCATAAGCGAGGCTAGAAGCGAAACAAAGGTGGCTGAGATACATAAAGAGTTCGTTAAGAAGGTTAAGAGGTATATCGAGGAGTACTCTTTGAAGGTGAAGAAATCCTAAATAATTTTATCGCATTCCTAGTAGTCACATTCAAAACTTCCTTTATATCTACCTCTTTTATTGATGAGATCACTGCTGCTGAAAAAAGGACATATAAAGGCTCACTATTTTCTCCTCTTTTAGGTGAAAATATGGGTGAATCTGTTTCTAGCATAATATTATCTAAGGGCAATGCTTTTACGAGCTTTTTCTTCTGGGGACTAAATGCTACCGATGGAGGAATACTAAAGTAAAAACCAGCTTCTATCCCCTTAAGAGCATATTTTGCCTTGCCGGAGAAAGCGTGTAATAAAACCCTCTCTGCCCCCTCTCTTATTAAAACTTCTATTGTTTGCCTTCCTGCTGCTCTTGAATGAATCACTAAAGGCTTATCGAGCTCTTTTGCGAGGTCAATAAATCTTTTAAACTTGTCAATTTGGCTCTTCATTATCTCCGGTTTATTGTAAGGAGGTGTAAAATCTAAGCCAACTTCTCCGATAGCAATTATCTTGTCAGAATTTTCAAGAATCCAATTTATTACTCTATCTACATCCTCATTAAATAATGGATGAGACCCTGTTACAACCTTGATCCAGGGATGATATTTCTCTCTCAACATAAGAGCTCTCTCCCGCTCCCTTTGAGTAAGGGGAGTAGAAAACATCATAATTCTCTTTTCTATAGCTCTCTTAATAGCCTCCTCTCTTTCTTCTTCTGAATATGCATCTGACTCAATGTGACAATGAGCATCAACAATAAAATCGTAATTTATCTTCGAAACTTGCTCAATAATGTAATCTATTATGCTCTCTTTATCCGACATTTACAATCCCTATTCCTGAAATGATGAAAGATAAATATATTAAGACTGACTTTCAGAGCAATATAACTAAGTTTTTTAAGGAATTTCATCCAATCTTTACAAAAAGCGATTGAGAGATGATGAAATCTGGCAAATGGCTAATTGATGGCCGATCACAGTTACTCTGATCCTCTTCTCATCAACTTCTCAATATGCTTCTCAAGCTCTCTCGCTGTTAATTTGCAATACTTGTGAAATTTAAATGTAAAGTGAATAATATCGCTACCATCTCCAAGCTTTATTTCTCCCAAGTAAGCAGCTTGTTTATCTAGTCTTATATAAAGAACTTGCTCCCTCTCATCATATCTTTCCGCTATCCAGTCTGGGTAGGTAAAAGCATGCATGTTAGAAAAAATGAACTTAAAGATTTTACTTGCATCCCTTGAATCTTTAACAAACGCCTCATATCTAATTATCGGATTACCATAATATCCTCTGTAAACATCTCTAACAAGTGTTATTTTTACTCCAGGAGGAAGAACATTTTTCAGAGCCCTTAATACCTTTCTCTCATCCTCTGTAGCATGGACATGGAAAGCTATCTTTACATTTGCTATTTTAATTGGCATCGTTATTCACAATTTTTCAAATGTTAATAAAATGAAGAATAAGGAATTTTTTGCTTCATGATGAAAGGAGTTTTTCTCTCGTTTGCTTAGCTAACGATTTGAGCTGTTCTAAGTAAACTTCTGGATAAACTCTATAAAGCATTGCAAGCCTAGCAGCTTCTTGAAATACTCTCTTAACGCCTAGACCTTCAATTGCAACTGTTTTGAAAATTGGGAATGGTCCATCAACTCTGAGTGCTCTTATTAAGACAGATTCAGGAAGAGCATCTGGTAGATCTCTCTTATTGAGAACGATTAGTAGAGGAATTTTACCCCATTGATCCCCTAGAAATTCTCTCAACTCATTAATGGAATAGATATTTTCTTGGAGTGCTTGAGGGTCACTATCAGCTACAAAAACGACAGCATCCGCTCCTTGTAGAATAATTTTTCTCTGTTGCTTATGTCTACGCTGACCAGGGACAGTATATATATCAAAGTATACTTTACCCCTAGTTCCAAGGGGCATATAATCAAAATATAGCGTTCTTCCACTTGAATCTTCAATAGACTTTATCTGTCCCTTTTTAAGTCCTAATATTTTATTATACAAAGCCCTTAGTATTGTCGTTTTTCCTGATAGAGATGGCCCATAAAGCACGATTTTGAAACGATAATTTCCGTATTTATCTTTATAGACCATTCACATTCCCCATCGTCTTCAACATAATTTCCACGTTAAAAATTATAACTAAAGCTTGTATTAAAATATGCTTTCAAATTTCTAAGAGTTAAATGCCTCTCTGCTACTGAAGAAAATGATAAGTGCATTGATATGTTAATAAGCCTTTTGCTAGTTGACATATCGATACTAATGCCATCTCTAAACTACTATAAGCGTTTAAACTCTTGTAAGCAATAGAGATGATTGACGTTCCGACCCCGTGGTTTCCGTGTTCGGAATGGGAACGGGCGTTTCCCGCGCCCTATGGCCGCCTCCCCCTTACGGGGGATGGCAGCAGAGGGCTTTCCCCGGGCCTCTCGGACCCGAGTACTCCCCCTCCGTGGCGCGGCTTAGCTTCCGGCCACGGGGCCGGTTAAACCTGGACAAATTATTAGTAAATGAGTCTTGATTTTTAAATCTTTTGAAGAGGTTAAAATTTTAAATATATTTTAAGTTTTGAATGCTGGTTCAGCGTCCTTTATTCATTGGATATTTTTTACCGCAGAAAATATTAATAGAAGAAAAATAAAAATTATCTCACTCTTGTTTTGCGATAGTATCTAAAAGAGATATTGCTTCTAGGATTGCTGTTCTAGCAAATGTTGGTATCTGAGGATCATCTGTTACCTCTTGTAAAATATCAATTGCATTAGCAGCCCTCAAAGCTAGGCTTAAACTTTCATCCTCTAACTGCCTTAGTGCTTCTCTTGCGGCTCTTCTTATATTTCTGGGCGTTCCCATATCACGTGAAATTTTAATGAGAATTTGCTTTGCCATTTTTAAATTCTCTTCTCTATCAGAAGGTGAGATTGACATCGGCCAACACCTCACTTTAGTCTTACTAAAAATTTTAGGAGAGTGGTTAGAAAATCTTTTATTAAGGGGAAAAATTCTGAGTTTTTCTTAAAATGCTTTTCAAATTAAAATTTTATTTTTTCGCCTTAGCAGAAAGTAAAGCAATTCTTCTTTCCTTTGCTTTCCTCCCAGCAACAGTCCACTTCTCCTTTTCTGGTTTCCTCTTTCTCTTTAAGTAATAAACTCTGCATTTTTTCGAGCAAAACCATAATGTTTTGCCACTATTAAGCACATAAAGCCTTCCTGTACCCGGTACAATCTCCCTTCCACAAAACGCACAAACTGGCATAAGGCTTACCTCCTAACAGCTTTAATCTTCTGAGCTTCTCTCTCTGTTTCTCTTAGCATTAATATATCTCCTGGTCTAACAGGTCCTTTTACGTTTCTCGTAATTATCCTACCCTTATCTCTCCCAGCTAAAACTCTTACTCTGACTTGAATTACTTCGCCTGCCCTCCCCATTCTGTCAACTATATATTCGACAACAGCGGGTATCCCTAACTCCTCAAGATCCTTCTCGCTCATCTCGATTTCTTCAATCTCCTCTGACATTATGACACCTTTGCTTAATTCTTTGAAAAATTAAGAAGTATTTTTTACTTCTTGCTTAATCTAAGCTCCTTTATCTTTTGAATAATCTTTTGCAATCTATCAGCAAGCTCTCCAGGTTCAATTATTGCAGCAGATGAGGCTGGTCTTTCAATTCCGGCAGCTTTACCTAATTCAGCTTTAGACGGGACAAAGAGATAAGGTACTCCTCTCTCTTCACAGAGAGCTGGAAGATGGAAAACTATCTCTGGTGGATTAACATCCATAGCTATATATACCAATTTTGCTTGCCCTCTCTCTATTGATTTTGTTGTCTCATTAACTCCTTTTCTAATCTTGCCCCCTCTTTGTCTTACTTCTTCGAGTAATTTTAAAGCCTCCTTAGCTAACTCGGGAGGAGTCTCCCATGTAACATAGGGTGGAAGCGACATCCATCATCACCTGGTTCATCAAACTTTATTAAAACCTTTTTCAAGATTTTTCTGTGATTAAAGAGAGACTAATCAAGTTTTATATTTTTCTTTTTAAGCCATTCGTCTAAATTGTGAATTATTTCCTTTGGATCCCTATCCTCACATTTAACTCCCATGTTTCTCATTGTCCCAAGTACCTGTTTTATTGCACCCTTAATGTCTTTGACCATCATGTATTCCAACTTCATTTTCGCTATTTTAACAACCTGCTCAAGAGTCAAATTTCCAACCCATTCTTTAGTCGGATTGGATGCTCCTTTTTCAATTCCCGCCTCTTTCTTTATTAATGCTGATGTTAAAGGTGGTTCAGGAATAATCTCCCATGTTCTCTCTGTAGTATCTACAATAATTCTTACAGGAACCGTCATACCCTTCCACTTTGCTATCGCTTTATTGATATCAGCTACAACCCTACCAACTGGTAAACCAAGCTGACCCAATGCTGGACCTAGTGGAGGTTGAGGCGTTGCTTGTCCTTTCTTAATTAAAAATCTAAGTTCAACTTTTTTACCCATAATAACACCTTAGCTGAATACGCTCTTTCATCTATTTTCAAGACATTATCTTAAAAAATTAACTTATAATATTCACATTTCGCTGAGCTTTACCCAAGGCCAATTTTTCTTTTCTCAACTTCGTAAAACTCATCATCGTATCTTAAGTAACCAATCCAGACTTTAGATATTCCTCCTTCCTTAAGCTTCCTCGCGATAATATTAACATATCCCTTCTCAAAATCAATTTCTTTAACTATCCCTACACCAATGAATTCATCATTATCATCGCTAAGACCAACAAGAAGCCCATTATAATAGTTATCTTTGATAATCTGGATAGATATTTCATCGGGTTTTCTTTCAGCTATGATACTTCCCAAACGAAGAACGGATTCTTCATTAAGGTGAGTTAACAGAGGAGACGTCCTTATACGCTCACTTACATCCATCCCAAGCTTTTTGGCTAAATACACAGTTTTTATTGTAACTATAAATCTTCTAGCGTTTTCTAGAATTTCCCTCCTATTCTTTATATTTCTAACAACTAGAAGGAAAACATCAGGAGAAAGTTCTGCATATACAACATCCTCTCCAAATATCAGATTTGGATTTGGGATGGGCATTCCTGTTTTCAAGAAAACATATTCAAATTTTAGGTCGTTCATTTTCAAAGTCATCTTTTCATACTCCTTAAAAAATTCAGTAATTTTCTCTCTTCTTCTGTTTATCCTAATCTCTCTTGGAATCTTTTTAATTCTAGGCGGGCTTTTAACTTCGATTAGCTTGTTCTTAGGAATTAAAGACTTTAAATGGTAAAGCTCATTTTCACGCTCAATTGTTACGATTAGATCTGGATTCATTAAGCTTATTTTACCCATTTTTAAAGCTCTTGCAGGTCCTCCAAAAACCATTCCAGTTGTATCTATGATTACAATCTCTGCACCCATTTTAATTAGCTCCATAGTAACTTTGTCTACTCCTATAAGAACTTGAAGAAGATGGCCAGCAGGAGTGTTATCACCTATAAAGTAAAATGTCGTAGGCAGAAGCTCATCCATTGATACTCGCTTTTTATCCAGAATAGCTCCAGATATAATGCCGGGTATTCCTATTTTAGCTTGGCCAATATCCGAATCAACGATTCCAACTTTAATTCCATCATCTAAGAGAGTATTCGCTAGTGTTATTGTGAAACTACTTTTCCCAACGTCACAAAATCCTAAAACAAGAACTTTAAGAGGCTTCTTTTCTTTAACTTTTTCTCTCACTATTTCGATAGCTTTTAACCAGCTTTCTGTAAATAGCTCTTTAACTCTGGTTTTTTGGCACTCTCCTATAAATTTTAACTCCGTCTCCATCAAAATTTTGACGGGATATACCTTCCCGCTCGGAATTTCTACTATATCATTTTCATGAAAATCCTTACCAAAAATGTCAATTAAGCCGCTTTCAATTAAGATTTTGCAGGGACCTTTAACCAATAAATTAGTCCCCTCTGGTATCTTCATATCCTGCACACAGTGAAGAACCATTAAAATACCCTAAATACACTAGCTAGTTTAACTGTTAAAAATGATGAAGGTGAAAACTATATGCTTAAGTTTCCGACATATGTTGCAGCGGACTCAGGAGCTTCTTTTTTGGATGATAAATTTAATGCTATTAATGTAGTTGCTACAGCAGCTGTTTTTGTCGAATTTCCTTATATAAAGCCCAAAAAAGTCATTTATGAAATAGGACCTTACCCTCTAGAGAGAAATGGATTACTAAGAGAGCTTAGAATAGCATTAAGACTTGCTAAAGAAGTCAAGCCTAGTGCTGTACATATAGACTCAACACTTGGAGGAATAAAAGCATCAGAATTAACAAAAGAGAAGATATCAAAACTCAAAATTTCTGAGAAAGGTAAGGAAATTCTATCATCTATAGCTGATGATATCAGATCTCTTGGACTCAGATTTGAAACAGAAGCCGGTTGCTCAGCATATATGATTGGAAAAGAAAGTCTTATCGTTAGGATCGCAGAGTTATCTGCAGGAGCAGTAGCCGTTTCTTATGCTATATCTGAAGCTATTTATAGGAATAAGCCCATATTATTAGGGTTGCCTCGAAGATCCTCTGTGGTTATTAAAAAGGGAGACAATATTTATTCAGAAGAGATTCTAATTAATGCTGAAGAAGAGTTCTCAGTTGAACTACGCTCCTTAATTTACTATGAGAGAAAAATTATTGGAATAGACCCAGATGTAAGATTAGCAAAATCAAATGTGCTCATTAAAGAGTTTCCGAACCCTAATGTTAACGGGTTTAATATCCTCTTAATCACGAAAAAATAAATTTCTTAAGGCAGTTTTCTTCCACCTCATAACCTGAGGTTAATTTATAGATACTTTTAAATCTGTTTAGACTAGATTTTATGAAAAACCTAAAACATCAGCTGAGCCGGGAGTATTTCCCGGACTCGGCGAGAGGGTGATAATAATGAGTGCACGTGGACAAAAAGCATTACCACTACAATTAGTGATAAGTGATTCATCAAGCTTTTTAGGGACAGGAATGACGCTTAAATTTGAGCTCGAAGAGGACGAGAAAAAAGCATTCTTCTACGGTAAAAAAATCGGAGACGTCATTGACGGTAGCTTAATAGGGTTTGCAGGATACACATTTAAGATTACTGGAGGAAGCGATATTGCGGGATTTCCACACATTAAAGGAGTTCCTGGTCCTGGACTAAAGCAGATTATGAGAAGCGGTCCTCCTGGATACAGACCTAGAAAATACAAGATACCGAAAAAAGGCGGGGGGTATAAGATCATCAACCTCAAGAACGTGAGAAAAAAGAAAACTGTCAGAGGAGAAGAGCTTTCAGAATGGACAAGACAAGTGAATTTAGCCATACTAGAAAGGAGCGGTGCTAATATAAAAGAGATGAGCGAAAACGAGCTTGCAAATGATAAAATACTTAAAGGCATTGCTGAAAAGCTTGGAAAAGTTATATTAAAATGGGGATTCGAAGGAATTACATTTATAGGCGAAGGTGAATCAACACCCCTGATAGAGAAATTTAAGGAACTAGGTTTGGATGATTCCGCTATCGGTAAGATATACTTTAAGGTAGGCGTTGCCGTGCTCAAAAACTTTGAAAAAGATGAATTGAAGAAGCTACTTGAGCCTCTTAAGAAATTAAGCAGAAAGAAACCCCCAAAGCTAGGTAGATATATCGCAGCAGTAATTTATACAGCGTATGAAGAGCTAAAAGAAAAAGGAAACGCAAACCCTGATGAACTAGGAGAAAAGCTCGCAAATGAGATAGTCACAGCGATGAGGAAAAGTTTAGAGGGTAACTTAGAAAAACCAAAGAAAGTTCCTTTTAAGATTAAGGAAGGAGGGGAGTAAAATGGGTAAGAGAATTAGAGCTCAAAGAATAGGGAGAGGCTCGCCAACATATAGAGCTCCCCCAAATGTGAGAGTGGCTGATGTCAGAATCCCCGACTGGCCAGAGATGAAGAACGGACATGTAACAGGAGTTGTTCTGAAGCTTTATAAGGAACCAGGAAGATACGCTCCCCTAGCTCTAGTAAAGTTTTATAGAGCAGATGGAAGCACTGAAAAAGTTTGGATGATAGCTTCCGAAGGAGTATATACTGGAAAAGAGATAGAAATTGGAGAAACAGCAAAAATCGATGTAGGAAACGTCGTTCCACTAAGAAGAGTTCCAGAAGGAATACCCGTGTTTAACATAGAAATAAGACCAGGAGACGGAGGAAAAATAGCTAGAGCAGCAGGAATGTATGCAATAGTAAGAGGACACCTAGAATCAAAAGGACTAACAGAAATCGAGCTACCAGGAAAAAGAATTTTAAGAATAAACTGGGACTCAAGAGCACAAATTGGTATCGCCGCCGGAACCGGCAAGGACGAGCTTCCCCTAGTTAAAGCAGGCAACGCTTATCACAAGTGGAAGGTGAAAGCAAGGAAGTGGCCAAGGACGAGAGGAGTAGCAATGAACGCTGTAGATCACCCCTTCGGGGGAGGTAGGCAGCAGTCTCCTGGTGGTCCTAAGACGGTTTCGAGGCATGCACCTCCTGGTAAGAAGGTTGGTTCTATTGCTGCTAGAAGAACTGGTAGGAGGAAGAAATAGACGTAACTTTATTTTCTTTTAATCATCATTTATGAGGGTTTATCTAATCCTATGATCTATTCTTTAGTTTTTTAGTAAATATCATTCTCTTATGGTTTATTATCTTATTTCTAGCGAAATTTTTATAATGATATATGGTTGTAAATCTTATTTATCATTCCAAAATATTAAAGCGCTTTGTCATAAAAAATGGCATAGAGACAGATTTACTGCCATATATACTTAGTCCGGTGTCATGCTTGAGATGATTATTTAAATTTAATGTATATACTTCGAATTCTGAATAAACTTTGATTTTCTTCTTTTCCCTAAACTATTCAATTGCGAAATGTGATGTTTTCTTTAATTGCAAAATTTGTGCTTGGCTTAGGCTGGTGGATTAGGAATAAAATATTGCTTGGTTTTTCTAATAACTCAATGTTTTTCGCGATTATTTCTCTGCTATGGGACGATATCTCCGCTACATATTTTTGAAGATGGAGAGCTGCGATAGCTAATTTTTTAATTGAGTTTCATTTCTTTTTTTCTCAGCATCATTGAAATGGATCTCTCTTCATTTTGAAGAGGTATTTAGTTTTTTCAAAATTTTGTTCCTCTATTTCCCTATGAATGAATTTTTCCGCTTATTGGATATGATTATGAATCCTTATAAGCTCAAGACATTGGGCTTCAATATTAGCTTATGCTCTCTTCATTAGCTTGATCATCAATGATGAAAAAAGAGGAAAGAAAAAGAAGTGCTCTAGCTTTGCATTCTATCCTCTATCTTTGGTAGCTTATCTATTAACCTATAGGGCTTTACCTCTCTGAGGAAGTTGATCAGCTCTTCTCTACCGTACGCATATACTTCCCATAGTATCGTCGTTCTCTTGTTGTGTGGGAAGTAGAATACCTTATCCGCCCTTATATGTGCTCTCATCCCTGTATACTTCTCTATCATCCACGCCTCATCCAATAGTATGTATGGTGGATCTCTCTTCCTTGATAGTATGAACCAGGCTGGTGCGCTTAAAGCTCCTGTCATCTCAACCTTAGAGCCGGTCTGAATCAGCTTCTCCAATTCCTCCTTCTCAAGCTTAGTTTCTATAGCTCTTGAATACCTTAGCGAATAATCCCCTTTCTTTGGGTTTATCTTAACGCTTCCATCGCATTCTAGGAGGCCTTTTAGGTAGCGTAGGGCATATTCTCTATTCCATGCTATCCAGTCGGGCACCTTCCACTTGGTGAATATCTTTGATTTCTTTCCCATTTCTGCTCCGAATCTCATTAGTGCTTCTATAACTAGAACGCTTCTGAACCTTATCTGATACTCATTTTTAACCTTGAGAATAAGATATCCAACTTCTCCGAATATTCTTCTCACGAGGTTAAGCACGTAATCGACAAACTTCTTATCCTTATTTATGAATGCAAAATAGCCTACTGAGCTTAAAGACCCGTCTCCAGTCCATATTCCTATTAGCTCTGCCATATCTCCTGACTTCCTTATTGGAAGCTTTGGGTTTATTATTCCTCTTCCTCTAACTCCTATCTTCTCAAACTTAGGTATTTCTCCCAGCGCTATTAGCCCTGCTATTATGTTCTTATCTAGCTTAACTCTCTTATCCTTTGGGGATGTTCCAGCTAATTTTCCTCCTCTTATTGCTGATATCAACTTTCGCAGTATCGTCCTATGAGCTCCCCATTCATCAAGCTTCTTGTACGCCATTCCTATGTAGTTCGGCTCGCTTAATATGTTCCTCCTTACGCATAGATCCATTAGCCATTTCCAGTCCTCATCCTCAAGAATTTCTAGGAGCTTTATGACCCAATCCCTTAGAACCCATTTTCCTTCTCTCTTTTCTGCGAATGCTCTTATCTTCCCTTCTGGTGTTCTTTCCCTGAATCTTATCCCTTCCTTTGTTATCTCTATTCCATTCACTTTTATCATAGCCTTGCACCTAGTATCACCTCTGCATTATTATCATCTGTAAGGTATTTAAAGGGTCAAAATTTTGATATTGATAATATTATTTTTCTTGGAAATATAGCCTATTTTCTGTCTCTTATACACATCTGACGCTGCCGACGAATTAGACGGTGTAGATCTCGGTGGTCGCCGTATCATT
>CBDULE010000004.1:0-22423 GCA_965367995.1 uncultured archaeon
TGCTGGAAGATTTGCAGTTGAAACATTTGAGCTTATGAACATTTTAGAGAGATATTCTGGATTCATAGAAGATACTGAGATAGACCCAATAGTGAATGAAAAGGGTATAGAGATACTTCAAGTTGAGACTCTTAATCCCCACCTCCATGAGAATAAGGGTATAGAGCATATAAAAGAGATGATTGCAGAAAGTTTGGGAGTAATTTATCATAGTCCTCTTTGTGAGGATCAGCTTAAGAGTATGATTTTAGACGAGCTACATAGCTTGGGAGCAATGCCCATGATTTATGAGCCTCCAATACCGAGGGTATATCCTCCAATATCCAAGATAGATATTGAAACATTTAGAGCAGAATTAAGAGAATTTCAGGATGACATTATAGTCGGAATGGAGAAGGATCTTTTCTAATTTTTATCAAATTTTTTATATGCGATATTTTCTTTTTTATTTGCGAGAGATAATGCTAATTAGGTTCATTCTCATGGGTGATTAACCTGTCATCAAAAGCCGTTGTAGGTTTTGATGTAGGAGCTACAAAGACTAGAGGAGTCATAATAGATTTAGAAAGAGGGGTTGTAAGAAAGATTGAGGGAGGCGCTGCTAGCTTATCTGCAGAAACTATGGAGGAAGCTGCAAAGAATTACGAAGAAGTGATAAATAAACTTTTTGAAGGTTTTGAGGAGCTTAAATTAGTATCTGTAGGAGTAGCAACAGCTTCTTATGTAAGTAAAGCTGAGGATCTCCTTAAATCATTTTATGGAGAGCCTTTAAGGAAATACATTAGCCTAGATAAAGTGCATGTCTTCCTAGATGTTCTTTCAGCATATATCTCTGTCTTCTTATTCAATCCTGGTGTAATATACATAGCTGGAACCGGTTCAATAGCCTTTGGGATAAAGAATGAAAAACATGTAATAGTGGGAGGAGCGGGTTACCTAATAGGAGATGAAGGAAGCGCTTTTCACGTTGGCCAAATGGGCTTTAATAGAGCTTTAAGAGCCCTTGATGGTAGAGGAGAAAGAACTAGTTTGGTGAAAAGAGTTCTTGAATATCTTTCAGTAAGAGATCCGGAAGAAGCATTAATTGCTATTTATACATCAAAGAATCCTAAGGAGCTTATTGCTGGATTTGCTCCATACGTTGTTAAGGAGGCAAGAAGAGGAGACAAAGTTTCCATGGATATACTTAAGACAGCTGTAGATGAGATTGCCCTTGCAATTTATACAGCATTAAAAAGATTAGGTGATTTAGAGCTTCCAATTGGAATTGTCGGTGGCTTTTGGGAAGGGGCAAAAGATGTAATAGCACCACTCCTCAAGGCTAAATTAAATGAGCTATTGAACAGAGATATTAAATTTGAGGAGCAAAAGATACATCCAGAATGCGCGGCTGCTTTAGAAGCTTTAAGAAGGGAAAATTTACTATCAGAAGAAATAATAAACTTAGTTATGAGAACATGTAAGAGATGATGAGAGATGAAGGTAGGTTTCTCTAAAGTAGATATAACTCCAGAGCCGGGATATCCTCTTGGCGGATTTTTAGAGCGTTATCTTGGAGAGAATAAAAGCAAAGGGACGTTAAATCCCATATATGCTAGAGCTATTTATTTAAACGATGGGAAAAGTGAATTTGTAGGGATTTCGCTAGAAGTTGTTGTAATAGAAAATGGTTTAGCAAAAGAAATTCGAGAAAAGATTTCTAAAGCATTAGGTTTGCCGAGAAATAATGTTGCTATATTTGCAACACATACACATTCAGCACCAGATACGATGAAAGAAATTTGGCTATACAAGCATTTTCTACCAGAGGAATACTTTCCCCTAATAGAGAAATATAGAAAGTTTCTAGTAGAGAAAGCTATTCAAGCAACAAATGAAGCAAAAGCTAATGCTGAAGAAACAAGGCTATTTGTTGGAAAAGATATCGCAGAAGGTGCCTGTGCTAATAGAATTTCTCCAGAATTAGTGAGCGACCCAGAGGTTTATGTTGTTTTTGATGAGGAGAAAAGAGGAGCGTTCATTAATTTCACATGTCATCCAACGGTCTTGCATCATAATAACATGTTTTATTCAGGAGATTTCTACTCATATGTTGATGCTCCCGGGAAAATCTTTGTATTCTCAACTGGCGCAGCTGGAGATCAAAGCACAAGATTTGTAAGGAAATCAACTGGTCCTGAAGAGGCTGAAAGGATAGGAAAAATAATCAAAGAAGCTGTCTTAAGGGCCATGGAGAAAGGAGAAGAGATTCCTAATGAGTTCTCAGTATACAATTTTATAGTTAAGCTTGAGAAAAGAGACGTCAAGGAGGAGAAATTAAATGAAAAACTTGAGAGGAAAGCTCGAGAGCTTGAGAAGATGCTTGAGAAAATAACTGATAAGGGGATGCTTAGAAAGATAGAGAATGCCCTTGGAGCAATAAATCTAATGTTGCAAATCTATGATGTTTATGAGCAAGAGCTTAAGAAAATGCCAGATACTTTTGATGCTGAAGTAAGTATTCTTAGATTCGGAAAAAAGTTAGCAATTGTTTTTATCCCAGTAGAACTATTCTGCAGATATGGTTTAGAGATTAAAAGAGAGTCTCCATTCGAGCATACATTTGTTGTGACGTACGCTAATGGTTATCTAGGCTACATGCCAACAAAAGAAGCTTACGAGGAAGTGGATTACGAAGCTCTTGCTACGAGTCTAAAACCAGGTTCTGCTGAAAAATTAACTGATGAAATCATTAAAAAGCTTAGGGAGATTTACTGACGTAATTTTGCATTTACAATAATTTTTTCTTTCTGCTTTTTGTAGAGGATTATAAAAAATGGAAAGGTGTTTCGTTTTGGACTATTATCTAGTTTTCGATCTGGGAACTACTAGGATTAAAGCTTTTGCTTATGATGAAAAAGGTAATATAATAAAAGTTGTTGCTAGAAACACGAAGGTCATTTTCCCACAGCCGGGATGGGTAGAAGAAGATCCACTTGAGTTCTGGGAAGCTACGATAAATACTGGCAAAGAGATTGTGGATGATTTAGGCAAGCCAAAGGCTATTGCAATAACAAATCAGCGATCCTCTACAATAATTTGGGATAAAGAAACTGGAGATCCACTATATAACATGATTACATGGCAGGATACAAGGACAGCGGAATTAGCTAGGGAATACACTAATAAGGGCTCTTTTAAGTTCATCAGAGGTCTAGGTAAGTTCATGAAAGGAGTTTCCACATTACTCCCCTTCCTTAAAAGGTCGCGGAGAATGAAATTCTTAATTTCGGCTGCTAACTTTAGATTTGGAACAAATCAACCTATAATGCATGTTAGATGGCTCATGGATAATGTGGAAGAAGTGAGAAGCGCAATAAATAATGGGAGAGCAGCCTTTGGAACAATGGATTCTTGGATTTTATATAAGCTTTTAGGAAAGCATATTACTGATTATACAAATGCAACAGCAACTGGGATGTTTGACCCATTTTATGTGAGGTGGAGCAAGACACTGCTCAAGACGATAGATATACCTCTAGATATCCTTCCAGAACTTGTTGATGTCATGGGCCCATATGGAACAGCAAAAGAATTAGAGGATGCACCAGTAGCTGCAAGTATAGCGGATCAACAATCCTCCCTTTATTCTGCAGGAGGCGTCAAAAAGGGAGTAATTAAGATGACTCATGGAACTGGAACCTTTATCGACATAAATGTTGGAACAGATCCAATCCCAATGAGTTATGGAGTATATCCTATGGTAGCGGTAAAATGGAAAGATAAGGTTTATTATCTCATGGAAGGAATCGTTCAAGCGATGGGTTCAGCAATTGATTGGCTTGTCAACATAGGTGTTCTTGAATCTCCTGCTGAAGCTGATAAATATGCATTAGCTGTTGAGGATACTGGAGGTGTTGTTTTCTATCCAGCTTTAGCTGGTTTGGGGACACCATATTGGAATCCTAAAGTTAAAGGAATAATCTATGGCTTAACCAGAGCTACAAGGAAAGAGCACCTAGTAAGAGCTCTGTTAGAAGGATTAGCTATGAGTGTAGCTGAAGTTTTAAATTGCATTAGGAAGGCATCTGGAATGGAATTTAATGAAATAATAGCAGATGGAGGCGCTTCAAAGAGCGATTATCTCTTGCAATCGATAGCTGATTTCAGCGGAGTTAAAGTTCTGAGACCTAAGAATTTAGAGGGAACATCGAGAGGAGCATTCCTCCTAGCTAAGGGAGCGATTGAAGGAAAGAGTTTAGAGGAAGCATGGGTTCCACCAGAGATAGAAAAAGAATTCCTACCTAGGAAGAGGGGAATAGAGAAGTGGAAGAGGATCAAGGAGTTTGCTCTTGAGATAGAATAGAGGAGGGATTAACAATGCCATATGTCAATCTAGACGGTCTTAAAGTATACTATGAGGAATACGGAGCGGGAGATCCTCCAATATTATTTATTCATGGCTGGACAGCAAATTTGGATAGATGGAGAGCAATGATTGAAAAGTTTTCTAAGTACAAGAGGGTTATTGCTTTAGATCTTCCTGGTCATAGGAAATCAGACAAACCGAGAATAAATTACACTATTGAAACATATAAGAACCACATTCTGAAGTTCATGGACGAGCTTAAAATTGAGAAAGCTATCGTTGCTGGGCACTCGATGGGAGGCATGATTGCTCAAAAATTAGCAATAGAGAATCCAGAGAGAGTTTTAGCTTTGATTTTAATCGGAACATCAGCTAAGGTTATAGATAGTTTTGGTATGCTTCTCAATACGCTATTAGCAAGGTTTCTTTTAAAAATAATGTATCCAACCGCTTTTAGAATAATTCTTGGAAAAGCGTTTAGCAAATACTTTCCAAAGGATGAGAAGAAGAGGTTAATAGAGCAATGGTTGAAGGAGAATGACAAATATGTCGTTAGGAATAGCTTCAAAAACTTCGTAAAGTACTTCGATACAAGAAGCGAGCTTCAGAAGATAAAGGCTCCAACATTAATAATTGTGGGAGAACTAGATGCGATGCTTCCTCCAAGAATGTCAAAATTGCTTCATGAGAAGATAGCAGATTCTAAATTTGTGTTAATAGAGAAAGGAGGACACGAAATAATGCTTGAGAAGCCTAATGAAGTTAATGATGCTATTGAGAGATTTTTGAAGGAGAAGGGATTTATCTAACTTTTTTCTTTTTAAAATGCTGATTCTAGTGATTCTCCCGTTCTGATTATTACGTAAAAGAGAATTATTGTAATGAAAGTCAGGAGGAAAGCTGCTGCTCCAGCTGAAACAAATCTTCTTCCTCCTATCATCAAATAGAGAAATATTGTTAGTGTAGCGTATCTTCCTCTAGCTAATAAGTTCGAGGCAGCAAATTCTCCTAAGCTTGTCGCTAAAGATATTATTAAAGCTGCTATTATACTCGACTTTAAAAGTGGAAGTTCAATTTTAATTAACCTTAACTTTGGGTTTCCGAATACTAAACTGGCCTCCCTGATATCTCTTTCTATTCTGAGATAACCGTTAATCATAATCCTAGTGGCGAATGGATATGCAATTAATATGTGTAGCGAGATTATCAGAAATGTAGGATTCTCTAAAAGTCCGAACTTTCCAAATGCAAGTATATAACTTAGAGCTAAAGTTATTCTTGAGGTCGCCATTGGAGCAAACATCAATAAACCGTATCCTATAGAAATAGCTCTTCTCTCATAAAGCACTCTCGCTGAGATTATTGATAAGATTGTCACTATGATAGCAGTGGATGCAGAATAAATTAGTGAATTAATCGGTGCCATTATTGGAGGAGCTCCTAAATAGATGTTATATTCGGTTGATAGTAAATTGGTTAAGCCTTCTATAGTAAACTGTCCAGTAACGGGGTTATAAAATCCTGAAAGCATTATGATAACTATTGGAAGAATCTGAAATGCTAGGTAGATAATAAGGTAGAAGACCAGCAGAATCTTTTTCAATTTTTGCTCTTCAGAGAAACTTTTTTCAACCATAACTTCAGTTTTTTCTCCTCTAGGGATTTTTTCAGAGATGATAAGATAGATGAACAAAAATAATGCTATGAGGATTAGCTGAATAAATGCTAAAGCTGTAGCCTCATTTATTTTGAAAAGAGCATTGTACAGAGTGAATATCTCAACTTCTATCGTCCTATAGTAACCTCCCCCAAGAATCAGAACAATTTCAAAACTGAGAAAGCAGAAGAGAAACGAGAGAATGAAGGCTAGAAGAATTCCAGGCATGAGTAGGGGTAGTGTAATCCTAAAGAAATTTAGAACTTTAGATTTACTATAAACGGCAGAAACTTCTTCTGTTTCCCTTCCAATTCTCCTCCATAATCCAGCTATTATGAGTGCTGATAAGGGTGAATTATAGAAAATGTGAGCCAAAAGAATTCCAATAACCCCCTTACCTAGGACGATATTAATTCCAATAATACGCAATAATCTCGTTATGATACCAAAATCAGAATACAAAATTATGAATGCGTAGCTAACAACTATTGTTGGAAGAACGAAAGGAGTTGACATCAATGCTATTGCTAAGTTCTTTCCTTTGAAATCATACTTTGCTATTATATATGCAATTGGAAAGCCTATAAGAACGGAGAGAATTGCACTAAGCAATGCTTGCCAAAATGAGAAAATTATTGATGAGATTACACCCTCATCCGAGAGTGTGGTAAAAACAAGTCTAAAAAAATCCTTTAGGGCTAGATGATTAATGAAAATAATCATTAATGGGAAATAGTAAAAGACTATGAGAAACGCTAATGGAAGAATCATGAAATAACTAGATTTTTGCATTATCTATCAGCTGTCCCAGCCCTCATCACAATTCAGACCACGGCATTTTCATCAGCATCATATTTTGATTTAATTGTCTATACTGATTTTTCCTTTAG
Source organism: uncultured archaeon (assembly GCA_965367995.1). Classification (GTDB taxonomy): domain Archaea; phylum Asgardarchaeota; class Njordarchaeia; order Njordarchaeales; family Njordarchaeaceae; genus Njordarchaeum. The sequence continues at coordinate 6,896 of CBDULE010000004.1, forward strand.
GGTTTAATTTTTAGCTTTTCTGCTTAAAAATAGCAAATTTTATAGGGAAAACATCCATATTAAGCCTATGACTATGATTATTAGCTCATTCGCCGCAGCCCAATCCTTCTCAGTTAGATCAGGTAGCCAGAAGAATAAATGATTTCTCGTGAGATCTATAATCTTTTTATGGAAAAATGAAAAGCTATAGTCTCTTTTTCCCGTAATCTTCCAATAAATTGGTCTTAGGATGTACCAATCAATGATATCAGGAATTGATGAGGCTAACATGCCAAGCCAATATTTTATAAAGATTATGATAAAGGCTATTGAAGCTATTAAAATTAGGATATGATAAGCTTTCCAGAAGAAGGTATCTTGAGGTTCTGCTGGATGATATGTAATTACCGCTATGGAATCTAAGATTATGTGAGATAAAATTCCTAAAAATATTATTAATAATACCTGAATCCAAAAAGGTAAGGAGAGACTTTCAACATATTTTTGGATGACTACACCAAAGATAAAATGGGTAACCGACTGCATTTTAATCACATCTGATAAGAATGAATAAACTCACTTTACAATTAGTGATAATTAAATTTGACATCTATGTAAAAACGAGTATAATGATTTATTGTGTTTTTAAATGGCGTTCCGTGGGGCGTTGGGACCCTCATCCCCCCACGGTTGACGCCCGAGAAGGGCGTTCCGTGGGGCGTTGGGACCCTCATCCCCCCACGGTTGACGCCCGAGAAGGGCGTTCCGTTATATCTTTTTAAGATAAAAAATGCTTTTTATTTCTTACATTTCGTATGGTGTAGAGTGTTGTCTTTTGTGGGCGGTATTGACACTTCCTATAGTAAAAGAGAGAAGATACTATATGTTGGTATTTTATTAATCTATGAACATGTTGTAAAGAGGATTATTTCGGAAATATTAGCTATCACTTCCATAATGCATTTTAGGGAATTAGGAAGAAAGACTAAAAACACTATCTTAAGAAAAGTTGATAATATCGCTGATAAGTATTCAAAACATATTTTATTTAGGGTTCTAGTAGTTCATGTAGGCAAAAGATTAAGTACAGATAAGCTCTCTTTCATTGAAAGATTCACATCGATATTTCTTCGAGCACATAAAGTATCAAGATTTTATGTTTGTAGCGATCTTAATAGAGGCTCCTATAAGTTTGCAAATGCGTTAAGGAATAGAACTGGATTAGAGTGTATAGTCGAAGATGACCAATCCAATTTAGTTAGTTTAGCTGATATCTTTATTAATTGGTATAGAATAAGAAAACCGAAGTTTGAATTCATATCTGAGAAAATACATCATTGTTAAAGTTAGATTTTCAGGACCAAATTCTACTTTAAAAAAATTTGAGCATAAAATATAAATGCGATTTCTGTATTCTATTGAACATTCTTTGAAGATTGTCATAGGGTCTATCCTTGATTAAGGTATACGATAAGTTGTATAGGCTTATTCTGAAGAAGATAGTGCCTAGAGTTCCAGAAAAAAGGATACTAGTTCCGTTCACAGAGAGCCTTAAGCTAAGATATTTTTCAAGGGACTTTGAAGGTTTTCTAAGCGTCATACGAACTTTATATAACCTAGAGTCATTCAAAATGTTAGAAGATCTCTTTATAGTGGATGCTTTAGGGGATGTTATTAAGATTCAAGACCATTCGCAAGCGGAGGAGATTGCTGACGAGGGAATAATTGAACCAAGATGTTTTGTCAGATATTGGCCAACAGTACCGCCTCATTTCTCATCGAAGGATCTAGATCTAGCAGATAGACTGGATTTGAATGCTATAGCATCTTTTACTAAGGAAGGCAATGAACTCCACATTTTTATGATAAAAGGAGATTGGTTTTCATTTAGAGACGTAAGGAGGAGAGTAGCGGTAAAACTTTTGAACATGGCAGAGGAAATTTCCTTATCCATTGAAAAAGAAGGAAAACCTAGATTATCTGAGCCAGATGAAATAAGTTATGGTGAGGGGGTAATTAAGATACTTCCTCATATAGAATCAGAAAGACGATGGAAAAAAGCTATAAATTTGCTTACGTTTTCTTATCTCTCAGAAGAATTGCCTCAATATTTATATCTCAAGCTCACCCTTTAATTTTTACCACCCATATTTTTCCGGACCCCATTCCTTTTTTATTAACTCTTGCTTAGCCAATACAAGAGTTCTTGGAGGTATATCTTCATAAAGAATTACTCCTGGACCAATAGCACTATATGGTCCAACTCTGACCCCTGGCATAATAATTGCATTAACTCCGGTTCTACAGAAATCTCCTATATAAGCCCCATTTCCAAATCTTGGGGGAAATTCTTTCCTTCCCTTTATCCTTATAAGGGCTGGAGAATCATCGAATTTTAATGTTCCAACAACTGTAGCAGCTCCAATATCTGTATATCTCCCAATAACACCGTATATCTCAGAGTAATGCACAATTGAAACACCATCCATGATAACTCCTCCAACCTCGGCAGCATGCAGTATTTTGACTTTTTTGCCTACCACAGTATGACTTTCGATTCTGCAAAATTCATCAACAATAGAGTAATCGTTAATGCTCACCTTACCATTCAGGATACATTTTCCTATTATAGTATTTCTGCCAATTATAGCCCCTCCCCTTATTTCTGCACCTTTTTTAATCTTTGAACCGCTTTTAGCCACTATTTTACCAAGTATCTCAGCATCTTCAGAGATATTTGCATTCTCTTCAATAATTGATTTTTCAAGCTTTGAAAAGAAGTAATCCAAATATTTCATATTTGCTTCAATTATATGCCATGGCTTATCAATATCAACAAAGAAATCATCGTCTGGCTCAACTGTTTTGAATATTTCGCCATCATCGATAGCAATCGCAATGCTTTCTTCCAAATAAAACTCCCTTGGTGGCATAACACCTACTGGGACATGAAGCATAAATCCAGGATTTGATTCTAAGTACTTTCTAAATCCAGAGTTTAGTACGTAGATTCCTCCAAGTCTATGGGATACTCTATGCCTAGCATGAGCCAATACGTACTCAATTTCATCTCCATTATTTTTACTGCAAATCCAATCATTTGGTCTTTCACTGCGTAAAGGAACGGTAAGAGCTACATAATCAGCTCCTCTCTTAGCTTTGTCAATTACCTTCTTTAACGTCTCTTCGGATACAAAGATATCTCCATATATAACGAGGAATTTATCCAAATCTTCGAAATGCTTTAATACATTCAATAACGATTTAGCCGTTCCTAAAATCTCTCTGTCCTCAATAAACATTATATCTTCAAAATCCTTGAGCGCTGAATATATTTGTCCTTTTAAATGTCCAACCACGACTATAATCTTCCTCAACCCTAATTTCTTTAGAGTGGTTACTTGATATTCTATCACGCTTTTATCTCCCAATGGTAATGCGGCCTTTGGCATTGTTTCAGAGAAGGGATAAATCTTACTTCCTTTACCAGCGGCAAGAATAACTGCAGTATCCATTTACTTCCACCTTAGCTTTAAATTAAATAAATATTTCCGAAAATCGGATAATTCAATGTTTTGCTTGAAATTTTCTTGGCTAGTTTTTTGCATAATTTTATAAATTTATAATTTTATGTAATGAATCCTTGGTGAGTATTATGAAATCTTCACGGACAACGATAGCTGTTTCGGAAGAAGTAAAGTTGAGCTTAATGAGATTAAAAATAGAGGAGAGAGTAAAAACATTTGATGAATTGCTCAGAAAGATGATTGTTGCTTATCGTAAAATGAAATTCTTAGAGGCAAGCAAGCGCTTTAGAGAAAAGATGAAGGAAAAGGGTATTGGTTTGGAGGAACTATTAAATGAGTAAGGCAATAATTGATACAAATGTAATTTTCTCAGCACTGTATAAGCCTAAATCAACATCCGGTATGATCATATTTCTCGCAATTGAGGGAATAGTTAATCTCATAGCTCCAATATCCGTTAGAGAGGAAATATTGAGAAAACTCAAAGAAAAACTTGAATTTAGCTCTGAAGAAGCTCAATTTATTGTTTCTTCACTACCAATAGATTGGATAGAAAAGGAAATCTATGAAGATTTACTGACTAAGGCTAAAAACATGATTAGAGATGAGAGCGATGCCCCCATAATAGCTCTATATCTAGCAACAAGATATCCTATCATAACTGGTGATAAGGATATATTAGAATCAAACGTTGAGGCATATAAGCCTAGTGAATATCTAAGGAAACTTATGGATGAGAAAGTTATTAGAAAAGAGGAACTCAAGAAAATATTGGGAGAAATTGAGAAATTCGTTTAATCTCAGACAGGATGAGCATTTTGAAATTGAATCTAGCTCATGAAATTGTGTTTTCTTTAAAAATGAGAAATGAAGGTAATAAGTAAGTGCTGTAATTTCAAAGGAGGTTTAGCTAATGAAGTTAAAAGTTTTCGTGACCAGTCATGCCCACATTGACTCTGAATGGCTTTGGCCTTTAGAAGAAACTATTGAAGTTTGTAAGGAGACTTTTTCAAATGCACTTAAGCTTATGGAAAAATATCCAGAGCTGACATACATTCAGAGCTCATCCCTCTTCTACGAGTTCATGGAGGAGCATTATCCAGAGATTTTCGAAGAAATAAAAAGGAGAGTCAAAAGCGGAAACTGGAAGATTGTTGGAGGATCATTCCTAGAATTTGATCCTAATATGCCATCTGGGGAGTCACTAGTGAGACATTTTCTATTTGGGCAAAGATACTTTAGGGAAAAATTTGGAGTTGTCGCAAAGACATTTTGGCTTCCAGATTCTTTTGGTTTCCCAGCATCATTACCGCAGCTATTGAAAAAATCTGGATTAGAATATTTTGCAACTCACAAGCTCAAGTGGAATGATACTACAGAATTCCCATACTATATCTTCAAGTGGAGGTCTAAGGATGGAAGCCAGGTACTGAGTCTTCATCTTCCAGGTACTTATAATGATTATCTCTTTAGCATAAAGAAGGTGCTTCTAAATTTCCATTTTCAATTAAAAAAGCAAAAAATACCCGTACTTATGCAAGTATTTGGAAGAGGGGATCATGGCGGTGGTCCAGAAGAGGAAGAATTAATTAACCTTAGAAAATGGAGGGAGGAATATGGCGATAAGATAGACTTCATATTCTCTGGTTTGGATGAATTCTTTGAAGAGATAAAGAAGAAATATTCGGATAAGCTTCCAGAAATCGTTGATGATGAGCTTTATCTTGAGTTCCATAGGGGAGTATTCACAACAGGAGCTCCAATAAAATGGCTCAATAGATACGATGAAAATGCGATATTGCAAGCGGAAAAGATCTATTCTTTACTTAAAATAATCTATGGAGAGGAATATCCTAAAAAAGAACTGGATGATGCGTGGAGAAAAATTTTGCTCAATCATTTCCACGATATGATGTGCACAACTGTAATCCCAGAGGATTATATCACCGGAATTAGAAGAGGAGTTGAAGCTGGAAAAAAGATAAATAATTTGATAAAGAATGGCCTTAAAACACTGGCAAATAAAGTTAAGGCAAAGTACTTAATCTTCAATCCTAACAGCTGGAAGACGTCAGCATATGTGAAGATAAAAGATAATATTAAAGGAAAATATCAGAAACTGAGCGATGGAAGCAAGCTCGTTTATGTGAAAGAGGTACCCCCTGTAGGCTATAAATCCCTCAATGAGCTAAAAGATGAACCGAATGATAAAGTAAATATTAGAGAGGATAAGGATGCTTACGTTATTGAGAACAAGTACCTAATCATAAGGATCTCAAAGAAAAAAGGCTGGATAGTGAGCATTTATGATAAAATAAATAAGAGAGAAACACTAAGAAATCCCATACGACTTAGAATCTACTTCGATTATCCAATGCCTGGAAGAGGAAAGTTGATACCTGGAGCAATATTTGACGCTTGGGAAGTTTATAATAGGGAGATGATAAACAAGTACGTCTTTAAGGATCTAAAGGCGAAAAATGTAAAAATTAGCGAGAAAGGAGAATGGTATTCCTCAGTAGTTGCTGAATTCGAATATAGACAACTCGGGTTCTGGAAATCAAAGTTTAGATTAGAGGTTGGATTATACGCTGATAAGCCATACGCTGAAATTAAATTCTATGGTGAATGGAAAACATGGCATAGATTTTTGAAACTTGTTATTCCAGTTAACATAAATTCTTATGAAGCTGTTTTTGAAACCCCGTATGGAACAGTAAAAAGACTTGATGCTGGGAGGATAAAAGATCCCGCGATAAGAGCAAAATATGAGGTATCTGGGCAAAGATGGATCGATATATCAGACGGGAATTATGGCATTGCAATCATAGATGATTCAAAATATGGGTATAGCTGGATTAATGGTGCCATAGAGCTTAGTCTGTTAAGATCTCCAACATTTCCATTACGAGAGACACATGCACCAAATCCGCAAATGGATAAAGACTTTCAGAGAGCATTTCTTGACTACAAAATGTTGACTCTTAAGAACACTATAGGAAAGATAATCCTACATTCCTTCTTAATTTTTAACCTTCTTAAAGCATATCTGAAGAATTGGAGCAGATTCGGTCCAATGGATTGGGGAACTCATAAGGCTACAATATGGATTTATCCTCATAAAGGAGATTTCTCAGAAGGAAATGTTCCCTCAATCGCTGCTGAGCTCAATACTAAATATTTCATAGTCAGGGGAGGCGGAAATAATGAAAATGTATTTTCATTAGTTGAGATCGAACCACAATATGATGTTCATATAACAGCTATAAAGCTCTCAGAGGACGACCCAAATGGTATAGTAATCAGGCTATTCAATTCATCTGATAAGGATGTAGAGGTTAAAATGAAGCCATACTTTGATGTTAAAGAAGCAAAAGAACTCAATTTAATAGAGGATGAAATAGGAGAGGTTAATCTAGAAAATGGAGAGATAAAGTTAAGATTTAAACCGCATGAGATTAAAACAATTCTTCTAACTTTTTAATTCGCCTCGTAGCCGATATTTATTCCATTAAGAAGAGAATTCATTACAATACTTTCAACTCTTCTTATTCTAACAAAATCTGTTTCAAATCTGCCAATTTTGTTCTTAATAAGCCTCTCAACAAACTTTTTACTTTTCATTACCCCTCCCCTCTCTATTTTGAAAAAAATGAGGTTTTATAAAAAGTAAAAATACCTGTAATAAAATCGTCATACATCAGCAATATTTGTGAAAGATGGTCGGTTGTAAATGATGGTATTAAATCTCGAGAAAGATAGCTATAAGGCGATAAAAAGAGGCATTAACGAAACTAAGGAATTCCGATATAAAAATATTACAAGAGAATAGTTAATAGCTAAAAGAGGTAAAAATAATCAATAAAACTAAAAGTCACAAATGTTATTATTTTTGGATTTGCGTAGTTTTGGGTGGAGCAGTTTGAATGAACCTAAAGTAATAGATTTAATAGAAAAAGCTCGAGAATGCTATGAAAAAGCTATTGAATTACTGTCTCAAGGAGATTATCATGACGTAGCAGAGAAGGCATGGAATGCCATAGAATACATGCGAAAAGCGTTTCTAATTGCATTAAACATCCCTTATGAAAAAGCTAAGACTGTTAGCCAAGGTCTAGTTTTATTTTCGGATATTCTGAGGAAGCTTGAAAGAAAGGAGATCCTAAGAATATATGACCAGTTAATGTTAAAGTTGCATATTCTCGGATTTTATGAGCAAATAACTCCTCCAGATGAAATAGATGAGCTTATAAGAATAACAACTCGATATTTCATCTCACAAATGGAGGATATAATTAATAAAATTAAGGGTATAGATCTGAGTCAGGCAGCGAAATTTATAGATAAGATGGCTAAAATAAAGAGTGATATTGTAGCGAAGAGTGCTGAACTTTATGAAGTTAGGCAAAGTTATATCGCTTATATAGAACGAGCATTAGCAAAAATCTCAAAACAAAGGGAGTAGTTTTAATAGGTTAAGCTGAGAAGCTCATGTTTAATCCTCTAAAATTACGATATGACTTTTTGACCGCCTTGCCTTTATTTTCCCTATTATGAAAGGGGCTATAAAAACAAGTAGAGGAATGAACCAATTAATCATGCTGTATTCAACAATGTTTATTTTTAGGGTGATAGTCTTTATTATTAAATATTCTGAAAAAAATCCGGAGATTTTTATAAGGAGGAGATTTTCATTTTTTATTTCGCACTCTAGCTTTGCTTTAACTACTGTAGATGTCGTAGCTTCTGTAATGCTCGCGTCATTAATCTCAATTTTGAAGATTAAATATTTCAAAGAGGAGGGAGTATAATAAACTATGCTAACATAAGCTTGTCCTCTGCCTATATAAGATGAGTTAAAAACGAATTTTAGGGGAATAGTATAATTATCGTGCGTAAGGAGAATGTTAGGTTCAAAACTTATGTAAAGCTCTGAGTTATCCACTCCTTTAAACGATATAGAAGAAAATAGGATTAGAAGAATCAACATCCTAAAGATTTTCATCCTTATCCCTTTAGAATTCTATATAGAACATACGCGAACATGATTGGGCTTGTGTAAACTAGGAGCATCAAGATGAAGTAAAAGATCTGTCTTGTGATGAGAGATATCATCCAGATGACTACTGTTATTAGGAAAAACCTCATCATGTAGGCATTTAGGTCTCTAATACGGATTTCCTTAATAAGGGGTTTTCCCTCTAACCTGAAAAATGATTTTTTCTTCGCTTTTATTATAGATAGAATGATTAGGCTGTAAATTACTGCAGGAATTAGATACGCATTTGGAGTTTTGGGCAATGCTTCAGTTCGAAGAGTAATCCCATAAAAAACATAGATGAAGATCAGTAGAGCTAATGAAATAATCTTTGTTCTTTTAGAGACTATGAAATCCTGGAGCTTATAGTCTTTTCTTCCTATTCTAAAAGCTATAAGCCGAAAGATAATCGAGATGATGAAGATTAGCAATACCATGATTGCGAGGCCGAAGTAATAAATTCCGCTCTTAATTAATGAATCCATTGTAGGAGAAATCACTCCGAAGATTGAAAATGTGAACGCTATAGCATAAAAAGATCTTTTCAACCACTTTATAGCTAATTCTCTTTCGACTGGAAAGAATAGGAAAATCATTGTATAGAAGGGAATCACGAAGCTAAAGAATGCATGCCATATAAAGCCGACCCAAATAATGCTAATTATATCAACTCCCATGAACATAAAAAAGCCTCCCCATGGAGGAGAAAAATAAACCTTTGTGATTACAAACTCATACATACCAAGCAATGCTCCAAATAAATAAACAATCCTCCAATCCTTGTACCATTTCTTTTCCAGCAATATGGGAACAAAGACAAAATAATGGAATGCGTAAATTGGCCAAACTATAATGAAGGTAATTGGATCTATGAGGACGAATGGAGAGGACCAGCTACATACTTCAGCTGTAAAAACACCTATAATAGAGAATAAAAAATACCATAGAAACTTTTCCTTATTGTTTAGCATTTCTACACCTTCAGAAACTTCTCTGTCTCCTCTCTTATTAGATTTATGAACTCTTCAACTTTAAGAGTGCCAAGTCTACCCTTCTTTCTCTGCCTTACATTTACAGTACCTGCTTCTTTTTCCCTAGCTCCAACCACTAGTATGAATGGTATCTTATGAATCTCAGCATCTCTTATTTTCTTGGATAAAGTCTCAGGTCTAAGGTCAATTTCAGCTCTAATGTCCGCATTTAAGAGCTTAGAATAAACCTCTGTAGCATAATCGTAGAACTTATCACTTACTGGTATAACTATAGCTTGAACTGGAGCAAGCCAAGCTGGGAAATCTCCTCCATAATGTTCGATTAGTATGCCAGTGAACCTTTCAATAGAACCTAAAATCGCCCTATGGATCATAAAAACGTATTTTTCAGTATTATCTTTATCCACATATTTGACATCAAATCTCCTCGGTAGATTAAAATCGAGCTGAATAGTTGTTAATTGCCATTTCCTGCCCAGAGCATCTCTCATGGATATATCGATTTTAGGTCCATAAAATGCAGCTTCTCCTTCTTCAACCCTATAATCAATATTTTTTGCCTCCAAAGCTTTAGCTAAAGCATCCTCAGCTCTCTCCCAATCTTCATCCCTTCCCATGTATTTTTCTTTATTATAAGGATCTCTGATGGATAGCTTAGCTTCGAATTCTGTTATGCCGAACCTCTTCATCAAATCCATCATAAGGTCTATCACACCTAGAATTTCATCGTGTAATTGTTCAGGGGTAGCAAATATATGTGCATCATCTTGCGTGAATCCTCTAACTCTTAAAAGGCCGTGGAGAACTCCAGTCCTTTCAAATCTATAAACAGTCCCTAGCTCAAATAATCTGACTGGGAGCTCCTTATAGCTTCTTTTCCTGGATTTATATATCAGAATGTGCATTGGACAGTTCATGGGTTTAACAGCGTAAAGCTGATTCTCAACATTCATGAGGAACATGTTTTCCCTATAATATTTTAGATGTCCAGATTTTTCGAAGAGAATTCCTCTAGCTATATGTGGAGTATAGACAAGCTGATAACCTCTTTTTAGATGAATTCTAATGATTAGATCCTCAATGATTCTTCTCATTATAGCTCCTTTAGGAAGCCAGAGAACTAGGCCAGGACCTAAATCTTCATGGAATCTGAATAGTTCTAGCTCAACACCTAGGACTCTATGATCTCTCTTTTTTGCTTCCTCAAGCATTTTGAGATAATCGTCTAACATTTTCTTTTTTGGAAATGAAACAGCATAAATTCTTTGGAACGATGGATTTCCTTCTATCCCCTTCCAATAAGTTGATGACGCATTCAGGACTTTAACATACCTAACTAGCCCAGTTCTTGGAAGATGAGGTCCTCTGCATAAATCTACGAAATCTCCTTGCCAATAGACTGAAACAATATCCTCAGTGATATCCTCTCTTAGAAGCTCAACTTTGAATTTTTCTCCTCTTTCCTCGAATAGCTTTATAGCCTCTTCCCTAGGCATTTCTTCCCTCTTTATCTCCAAATCCCGCTTAATTATCTCTCTCATTCTCTCCTCTATTTGCTCTAAGTCTTCGGGTGTGAAAGGTTTCCCGTGAGTATAAAACTCATAAAAGAAGTTGTTTTCTGTTGGATGACCTATTCCTAAGAGATAATTAGGAAATAGCTCCTTTACAGCCTGGGCTAATATATGGGATGATGTGTGCCAAAAAACGTACCTACCCTCTTCACTATTAAAGTCAAGGAGTTCTATCTCTCCGGGAGAATCTATAACTTTTGTAAGATCCACAAGTCTTCCATTATATTTTGCGACATAAACCTCATAACCTTTAGGGATAAGATCTATTATCCTCTTCCCTATTTCTCCCTCAATTTTCTTTCCATTAGGAAGTTTTAGGATGACACTCAACCCTAACACCATTACATCTTTAAGCGACTAAATTGTTTATCACACTCAAATTGAAATATAATTTTTTCAATGCATTGAACTAACTAAAACAGCCTCTGAATTCTCTAAAGACGCTTTAAATAATATAAATAGCGAATCTGCGAACATTTAAAAACAACAAGGCTTAAAGGCAATACCAATCGATTATAGAATAAATACTTTCCTATATGCATCAAAATAAAGTCTATAGATTCGGCATGGGCGTAGTCAAAAATGGAAGAAAAAGGAAGAATAGTATGGAGAAATGTTATAGCTTTCGCAGTTAGTTGGGCTATTTGGATACCTTTTCAAACAGCCGCATTTTATTATGAACAGCCTTTCCTACTAGCTTTAGGAGCGACACCATTTATTATCTCAATCATAAGTGCTGTATCAACAATAATCCTTGCTTTTTCAAGAATAATTGGAGGCTATCTTTCTGATGCAACTGGAAGGAGGAGATGGATCGTATCAATGACATTAATCATCGCAATCACATATCTTCTAATAGCCTTAGCGCCTAGTTGGGAGTGGTATTTGTTAGCTACTATCTTGAGTAGCATCGCATTATTTTACCAGCCAGCAATAAATGCCATATTATCAGATAGTCTTCCTAAAGATATAAGAGGTAGGGGAATAACAGCTATTCACATGCTCTCTTCAATTGTTGCTCTTAGCTCACCATTTATAGCATTGTACTTCGTTAGTAAGCATGGGATAGAAAAAGGAGAAAGGTTCCTATTTCTCTTAGCGTTTATTACAGGAGTAATTGCTTGGCTTATACGTATTATACTTCTCGAGGAAGTAATCAAGCCTAAAGGGATAGAAGAAAGAAGCTTAAGGGAGTACTTTGAAGATTTGAAGATGGAATATATGAAAACAATTGGCTTAATTATGAAAAAAGCCAAAGCATACCTGATATTTGTCTCTGTAGTCTCATTCGCTATGGGAATGACAGTTTTATCTCAGCTATATGTTCTAACGTACCTTAAAATATCTCCTAAAGAATGGAGCTTTATAATGTTTGTAGAGAGTCTTATAGCTCTAGCTTTAATGCTCCCCTCGGGATACATAATTGATCGGTTTGGTAGGAAGATAGGATTAATTATTCAATCAGTATTCTTCCTAATTTATGCATTCTTGCTTTCAACCGCCGTTCCAGAAAGTTCGTTTAAAGTTGTTTTGGTAGCGTACATTGCCATTGCGATAGCTACATCATTCAGAAGTCCAACCTTCTTTTCAATAACATCCGATATTTTGCCAGAGGATAAGAGAGCTAAAGGATTTGCAATAATGACATCAATCCTAGGAATGTTCTCAAGCATTAGTTCAGTAATCGCTGGGTTTATATATGAAAAAATAGGATTTAGAGTGCCTTTTATTATCGCGAGCATCCTATTCGTAATTAGTTTAATCACCGCTATGAAAATGCAAGAAACGCTTACTGAGAAGCTTTAGCCTGCTTTATAAGTTCATAGACTGCCTCCTTTATCTTTTCAAAAAGCACATCAAGACCCTTCTTCTGTAAAGCTGATGTTTTGACATAACCCTTGATATTCAGCTTAGAATGTTGTATGTATTGCTGAACTAAGTCTTCAGATATAATCTCAGCCAGATCAATCTTATTTCCAACGAGGATTACTGGGACCTGATCTCCAAGAACTTCTAAGATTAGGGGCTCCCAATACTTCTTTATATTATCAAACGTATCCGGTCTCGACTGGTCAAATGCTAAAACCACAACAGAAGCTCCTTTTATAAAATCTTTAACGAAAGGTCTGAAGTGCTCTTGGCCGCCTAAGTCCCAAATTATGAGGCCTATTTTTTCATCAATTTTAACCCTATAGAAATCAACTCCAATCGTCATCATTAGAGGTAAACCTAAATTTAGGTATGATCGCAACAATGAAGTTTTACCAACAGCTCCATCTCCAATGAATACAACTTTGAGCTCCATTTTAAATGCCTCTCTAACCAAATCCTAAACTATTAATTCTTAATTATTTTTTAACATAATCAAAAGCGGGTAGCAACTAATATTTTATAAGTTGGAGCATATAAAAATTAAGGTGTATAGTTATTTTAAATGAAGGTATAAGCAAGATGGGTTATAATAAGACTAAAGTTTGCTTTCTCGGCGGTGTTGGGAGGATAGGTGGAAACAAGATTTTGATTGAATATGAAAGAACAAAAATTTTCCTTGATTTCGGAAAAGATTTCTTAATCTGGAGAACATACTATGAGTTCCCTTTCACATATCCAAAGTCTATTGAGGAATTGATATCGATAGGAGCTATTCCAAACATTCGAGGACTGTATATAAACGATGAAAAGGCTGAGATTGATGCTGTATTTATATCCCATGCGCATCTTGACCATATAGGTCATATTTCTGTTTTGCATAGAGATATACCAGTATATATGGGAGAAGGCTCAAAAGTCATTCTGGAAGCTATAAATGATGTATCTAGACCCTCAAGCAAAGATGTTGAGAGGAATTTTTCAGGCATTCGGATTGAAACGTTCAGAACCGGAAAGGAAATAGTGATAAAAGATATTGCTATAAAACCTATTCATGTTGACCATAGCATTCCAGCAGCTTATGGGTTCATCGTCTATACTCCCTCTGCTACGATAGCATATACTGGCGATTTTAGATATCATGGTCAGATGAAGAATTTAACTGAAGATTTTATGAAAGCTTTAGAATCTGAAGATGTGGACCTATTAATCACGGAGGGAACACACGCAAATTTCTCTGAATCGTTATTTGAATATAATGTTGAGAAAATTCTCTCAACCATTCTTGAGAATTTCAAGGGCTTAATTATTGCATACTTTGGAAGAACTGATTATGATAGATTTAGAACGTTTTACTCTATTGCTAACGCCTTGAATAGAGAGTTTGTAATAGACGCTAAGAGAGCATATATTATGCAGAAGATGCAAAAACTGGTTTACGATTTCAGGAGAGTTAACCTGGATAAGACTCTAATCCTAGAGCCTAAAAATGTTAAAAGACTTCCTCCCAAATTAAGAGAATTTGTCCAGGACAGAGAGAGAAAGGATAGAATCATATCAAAAGAAGAGATTATGAAAGAGCCTGAAAGATATATTATGACCGTATACTATGGGGGAGCGGGAGAGTTCATAGATCTATCTCCACCAAAGGGAAGCATATATGTTCTAAGCTCAAGTGAGCCGGTAAGCGAGGAACAAGAGATAAGCTTTGAGAAACTATTGAATTGGCTAGAGCGATTAGGAATAGCAGTATATCATATTCATAGCTCAGGACATGCAATGCCTCTAGACATAAAAAGACTCGTGTTAAGAGCTAATCCAAAAATAGCAGCACCTATACACACAGAAAGACCATTGTTTCTAAAAAATTTCATAAATGAGGTAAAATGGTATATTCCCAAAGCTCATGGCGATTATATAGAGGTCTAGGATATTTCCTTCTTAAGCTCAAAAGGTCTCCATCCAATTGATTCCCTGAACTTATTAATGAGTTCTACGGCTTTCTTTTTATCCTCAGGAGATAAAAGCTTTGACCTCAAAACTGCGAGATACAGAATTCTAGTTCTAGCGTTTATTGTTCTCCTAGGGATACCATGCTTCAAATCTTCCTCTAGCTCTTTCAAAATCCCTTCTACTTCCTCAACACGAGAGAGACCTTTAGGACCTATGTCTTTTACTTCTCTTCCAAGGTAAAGGTTGCCCTTCTCTACAACTATGAACTTCCCTCCTTCATAAGTTATTCTTCCCTTCACAATTCTATCATAGAAGACCCAACCATCCTTAGCCAATGGATCCAATTTCTCAAGCTCTGTAAGAACTATTCTCCTTATCTCTCTTGATGTGAGCTTACCTCTACGAGCTATAATCCTAGAAACCTTATTAGCTATTTTTCTAGCGACCTCCGGAGAGGCACCAGCCTTAACGATACTATTCATCAGTTTTTCCTTATCAAAAGGTTCTTCAGATCCATCCATCTTCACAACAATCGTTTGTTTTTGCATGGAAATCACTTTAATTAAACGTTGTAACTGTCTCTTATACACATCTCCGAG
>CBDULE010000005.1:0-22009 GCA_965367995.1 uncultured archaeon
CTCTAACACAATATAAATGAAAATAAATTCAAAATATCATATCTCTCGGTGTTTAACAAATGGCTGTTAATACCAAAACCCTATTATCGTATATCATTGTAGTTTTTGTTGTTGCCGCTATAAGCGTGGCTGGAACGTACTATTATGTTACAACAATTTACACTCCCCCAGGGGAATATGGAGGAGCTGTTCTTAAAGCTGCATGGATATACGTAGGACCTGTGGGAGATATCGGCTGGACTCATGCTCATGATCAAGGAAGATTATATGTTGATAATAAGTTCCCATGGTTAGAGACAATAGGAATAGAAAGTGTTGATGCAGCAGAACTAAGAAGCGTGATTGACTCTTTAGTAGCTAAAGGTTATAAATTGATATTTACAACAAGCTTTGATTTTATGCAGGGAACATATGAAGCAGCGGAAGCGTATCCTGATGTTATTTTCTTCCATTGCTCGGGCTACCTAAGAAGACCCAATATGGGAACTTATTTCGCTGAATTTTATCAGCTATACTACCTCAATGGTATAATGGCTGGAGCACTAACGAAAACTGGAAAGTTAGGTTATATAGCTGCTCACTTCATCCCTGAAGTTGTTAGACATATCAATGCATTTGCAATAGGGGCGAACGAAATTGCAAAGTATCTCAATAAGAGCATAACAATATACGTTAGAAAGATTGGAAAATGGTATGATCCTGATACAGCTAGGGCTATTGCTGAGGATTTAATTAAGAACTATGAAGTAGACGCATTAGCTTTTACAGAGGATTCTGCTGCAACAGTTCAATACGCCGAAGAATATTATGAAACAACGGGAAAGCAAGTTTACGTCTTTAGTCACTACTCACCGATGTATAAATATGGACCAAATGTGACAGTAAGCGGACAGCTAGTACACTGGGAGAAGATTTATGAGGATATTGTTACTAAGGTTAGACTTGGAGTCTATAATACTACAAATCTTGAGAATGTTGATTATTGGTGGATGCTTAAAGAAGGAGCTGTAGAGCTCGGAGCTGATTTTGGTATGCCAATCAATCCGAAATTCATAGATGATCTTAAAGCAATAAAGTTCAAGCCAGATGAGAAATTAAAAGCTGAATTAGAAGCATATAATATGACAGATAGAATCGATGAAAACGGTATGATAAGCGTTTATGATCTAATTGAGCTTAGGCTTGCACAGATGAAAGAGGAGGTTCCAACATTTGACCCATTCACTGGACCAATATACGATAATGAGGGCAATTTAAGGGTTCCTGAAGGAGTTAGAATGAATAGGGAACAATTATGGACAATTGATTGGTTTGTTGAAAATGTTGTCGTTCAGACAACTTCCTAAAACTTTTTCTTCTTTTATTTTTTTAAAGGTGATTTATATGTTCGCGCTTAAGCTTATTAATATTACGAAGAGATTTCCTGGAGTTATTGCTAATGATCATATTAGTCTTGAAATTTATCCTGGAGAGATATTTACGATTCTTGGAGAAAATGGTGCTGGTAAAACAACGCTTATGAATATTATATTTGGGATTTATACCCCTGACGAAGGGGAAATTTACGTTTATGGAAAGAAAGTCTTTTTTAAATCTCCTAAAGACGCCTATAAATATGGAATAGCGATGGTATCACAGACTCCAAAATTGATTAAATCAATGAGCGTCCTAGAAAACATTATTCTTGGCCTTAAAGAGGCTGGAATAATATTACCAATAAAAAAGATTAGGAAGAAAGTTGAAGAAATAATTGAAAGATACGGACTGCACATTAATCTTGATGCTAAGGTTTGGCAGCTTTCAGCTTCAGAGCAGAAGAGGGTAGAAATACTAAAAGCTCTTATCAGAGGAGCAAGGATTTTAATTCTAGATGAGCCAACAACTTCGCTTTCGCCTATTGAGAAGAGGAGGTTATTTGAGTTCATGAGACGAATGAAAGAAGAAGGAAATACTATTTTATTCATAACTCATAAGCTCTCAGAAGCTCTTGAGGTGAGTGATAGAATTGCTGTTCTTAGGAAAGGAAAACTTGTAGGAGTTGTCAATAAGGATGAAGCAACTCCTGATATGCTAACCATGATGATGTTCGGTAAGAGAATAGCTGGATTCAATGGAAAGGAAGAGACTGAAAGAAAAGAAACCGTCTTAATCATTAAAGATCTATTCGTTAAGAACGATATGGGTGAAATTGCTCTAAAAGGAATCTCATTAGAAGTTAAGGCTGGAGAAATCTTAGGAATTGCTGGAGTTGCTGGAAATGGTCAGAAGGAACTTATTGAGGTTCTTATGGGAATAAGAAGAGCGGAGAAGGGAGAAATCCTATTCAGAATAAATGGTAAAGTTGAGGAAATTACTAATCTTAAGCCTAAGAAGAGACTTTCCTTAGGCTTTGGTATAATTCCTGAGGATAGAATTAAGCACGGAATTGCTCCAGATCTCAGCGTTGCTGAGAATCTCATAATTAGATATTACGATAGAAGACCGTTCTCAAATTGGATTCTTCTAAATAGAGATTACATAATGGAATGGGCTAAGAGAATGATTGAGAAATATAAGATTGCAACACCGAGCCCAGAGAAGCCAGCTAAGTTCCTTTCAGGAGGTAATATTCAAAGGATAATAATAGCTAGGGAGTTGGATAGTTTCAGAAGGTTTATAATAGCCGCTTATCCAACATTTGGTCTAGATGTCGAATCAACAAGGTTTGTAAGGAATAAACTTTTAGAGCAGAGAAATAAGGGAGCTGCAATAATATTGATATCTGAAGATTTGGATGAAATATTAGAATTAAGCGATAGAATTGCAGTTATATATGAAGGGGAAATAAAGGGAATCTTTGACGCAAAAGAAGTTGATGTTGAGGAGATAGCCAAATTAATGATTGGTGGAGCGAATTGAGGATAATACTCCAAAAGAAAGAGGAAGAGGATGAATTCTACATTTATATGCGCCCTCTCATATCCCTTACTATTTCAATAATAATACTCGGAATTTTACTAATTCCTTATGGGGTTAATCCTGTTGAACTGATAGTAAGCCTCTTTATAGAACCATTTTTGACTCTTTATGGTATAACAAATATTTTTTTGAGAACAATACCGCTACTCTTATGCGGAATCGGTTTAATAATAGCTTTTAAAGCAAGACTTTGGAATATCGGGGCTGAGGGACAATTACTGATGGGCGCAGTTGCAGCTACATGGGTAGCTCTTTTTCTTATACCAAATGGGTCTCCTTTTATTGTAATTCCTTTAATGTACATCTTAGGCTTTTTATTTGGAGGATTATGGGCTTTATTACCAGCATATCTCAAAGCAAAATGGCAAGTGAATGAAGTTTTAACAACCCTTATGATGAATTACATTGCGATGCAAATAGTATATTATCTTATATTTGGACCATGGAGAGGAAAGAAAGTTTATAATTATCCAATAACTGACATATTTCCAGAATCAGCACAGCTTCCTGTTATATCAGCAAGGTATCCGATACATTATACTACTCTGATATTAGCGCTTATCTCAGCTTTAGGAGTTTATTTCCTTCTTACTAGGACTAAAATAGGTTATGAGCTCAAGACATATGGTTCTAATCCAGAGATGGCAAAAGTATATGGGATTAGTCCAATGAAAGTAATACTGTTCAGTATGTTTTTGTCTGGAGGTCTGGCTGGAATAGCTGGCGTAGGAGAAGTCGCTGGTATTCATCATATGTTAAGATACCCTGACAAGATATCATCTGGTTACGGATATACCGCGATTTTAGTTGCTTGGCTTGCGAATCTGAATCCTATAACTGCAATACTATCATCGCTTCTTCTAGGTTTACTTATAACTGGAACGAGATTTTTGCAGACGACTCATCAAATTCCATTCGGCATTGTTAAGGTAATAATAGGTCTTATGCTTCTATCACTAGCTGCCACAGAATTGTTTTTGAGATATAGAATAAGAATAATTAAAGAAGGGTGAGCATCATGGATCTGGATACAATTACGGTTCTTTTGTCCATAGCAATTGAGATGGGAACACCATTATTATTGGCGAGCTTAGGCGAGATATATGCTGAACGTGCTGGGGTTCTGAACCTTGGAGTGGAAGGAATAATGAGTGTTGGTGCTGTTACTGGATTTGTAATAGCATATACTACGAATTCTGCATTATTAGCTATAATAGGAGCTGCCGTTGTCGGCGCTATGTTAGCTGCTATTCATGGATTTGTAACTGTTTATTTAAGGGGAAATCAGATCATCTCCGGTTTAGCTATAACTATGATGGGATTGGGCATAAGTAGTCTTATTGGGCTTCCATTTATAGGAGAAAAAATACCGATACTTCTTTATGAAATTCCTATTCCACTGCTTGCAGATATCCCGATAATTGGAGCATTTTTTAATCAGGATGCTATTGTATATTTATCCTACGCATTAACAGTAATTCTTTGGTTCATATTATTTAAGACTAGAATAGGATACGAATTAAGAGCCGTCGGAGAGAGTCCTATAGTAGCAGATACTGCCGGAATTAATGTTAATCTCGTTAGATTCTTAGCAACAATATTTGGAGGTGCATTAGCGGGAATAGGAGGTTCATATTACTCTTTAGTAATAATGAAGATGTGGATAGAGAATCTAACTTTAGGGAAAGGTTGGATTGCGTTAGCATTAGTTATCTTAGCTCTGTGGAATCCTCTGAAGGCATTAGCAGGCGCATATTTATTTGGTTTTATTGATGCTTTGACAATCCACCTTCAGATCTACGGTTTTAACGTTTATATATTAGGAATATTTCCTTATGCAATTACAATTATTGTGCTAACTCTTAGCGTAATCAGGTTAAAAGGTAGAGAATTCATTGGGCCTTCAGCATTAGGAAAGCCATATATTAGAGAAGAAGAAGCTCTTCATGGTTAAATGATTCTATACGGTTTTAATTTATTCTGAATTATTTTTAAGGAATAGTTTTAGAGTATAACATTTCAAACATAAAATCTTTCACGCCCATTAAAACCATTTGTATTCCTAATGCTAAAATGAATATACCAACTATTTTGGCCAAAACTCTTATCATAATTTTATTAATTCTAGAACTTTCTTCAACGACTCCAGCCATTATTAACCCATTTACTATAATAGCCATAAAAGCCCCCATAGCTGTGATGAGTATTCCTCGACTATATGAAAGTGTTATTGCAAGTGTAATTGCCCCAGGACCTGCAATTAGAGGTATTCCTAAAGGGGTGGCTGAAATTTCATTTATATTCATCTTTTCGATGCTATGCTTCTTCTCAAGTTCTATAACAGCGTACTCGTATCCAACTTTAGCTACTATGATTCCTCCAGCTATTTTTAAAGCTGCTAGTTCTATGTGAAAGAAATCTCTAAGCAGCCAAGTTCCGATCATTGTGAAAGTGAGTAGGATTAAAAACGCTACAGTATTACTCTTTAGAGTTATGGAAAGTAATTCCTTCTTAGAGTAGTCCTCTCTTAAATCAAGGATATAAACTATCTTAGAGAAGGGATTTATTATCACAAGCATTTGGATGAATGTATCAATTAAGAGGTCAATCATGTTAGGTTTACCTTTTAAGCAAATATCTAAACGGCTATAACGGAAAATTGCGAAAGCTATTTAAATTTAATTTTATAGATAGTTGTTTAGAAATACGATTAAATCAATTTCATGATGAATTCATTCTCATAAGGTGATTAATTTTGAAGATTGCTATCATTGGCCTTGGCAACGTTGGCTCTTCTCTATCTTTCGCCTTAATGGGGGAATCTTATGTAACAGAGCTTGTCTTATATGATATAAGAAAGGATTATGCATGGGCTGTATTTGAGGATTTAACTCATGCATCTGCTGTTCTTGAAAGATCAATTAAGATAACTTTAGTGAAATCTCTTGAGGAGATAGAAAATGTCGATTTAATTATAATAGCAGCAGGAGTAAAGAGAAAACCTGGAATGAGCAGGAGAGATCTAGCCACTGTTAATGCAAATACTGTTAAGGAAATTGTTGAAGGAACAATGGAAAGGAATAGAAATGCATTTTATCTTCTAATAACGAATCCAGTAGATGCAATGGCAACATTAGCCTATAATGTATTAGGAAAGAAGAATGTTGTTATAGGAAGCGGAACTTCCTTGGATACTGCTAGGTTTAGAGTTGCGATTGCTAGAGAATTAGGGATATCTCCGATAGAAGTCTCTGGATTTGTTGGTGGAGAGCATGGAGAAGCTGCTGTGATGTTATGGAGTACCGTTAACATAAATGGTATTCCTTTAGAGGAGTATCTAAATACTCATAATATTAAAGTAGATAAGCAAAAAATCGAGAGGTATGTTAAGGCAATTGCAGGAGAGATCATCAAATACCAGAATGGAACCAAATGGGGGCCTGGATACGTATTTAGAGATATAATAAGAGCATTCGCCAAGAATGAAAACAGAGTTTTGTCTGTTGCTGCTCCATTTTATCTTGACGAAATTGGGGAAGAAGTATTTGTCTCAATTCCTAGAATCGTTGGAAGAAGATTGGGTAAAGATTTATTTAACCAGCTTACAGAGGATGAAAGAAAAGGAATAATAGAGGCTGCAAAAGCTATTTATCAAACTTATCAAAGAGCTGTAGGGGTAGAAAAATGACCGAGAGAGTTTTCATAAGAGGAGAAACTTCAGAAATGGAATGGTGGGAGGAGCTCGTTCATAACGTGCTAAGCGAACTTATCGACTTTAATAAACTTGTTTTTATATATACTCCTCTAGGTCTTGAAAAGATACTCGTTATAGGGGACAAAAAGTTTATAGTTCCAAAGCCTATCTATTGGAAGATTGATGAAGAATCTATAAGATCTTTCCTCTCGACCTTAATTAGGATCTACCAGATAATAGATTTCGATTTTCATGATGAATTTGAGTATCTTCTGATAAAATATATACCAGTTGTCGGTTATGAAAATGCTATAAAAATCATCCAAAAATATCTTGAGGAGGCTCTTAATAACGATTTATTTTTCTCTGCAGTCAAGTCTTCCTTTCTTCATTTTGGTGAGATGGACAAGATATTTGATAAATTCAAAATTTCCAGAAATTTTTATGGGATTCCAGGAATACTGACGAAAATTGGTATATTTGAATATGAGTATATAGTAGGAGCAGGCATTCATGTTGTGGTATTAGAAGATGAAAACCAATTAGAACAATTTAAAGCTGTTATAAAAAAGAAGCGAGAGGATGTATTAAGAATATTCTTGCAATTCGAATAACTTACAATCTTTAGATTAAAGTGTGATGCTATATTTCTCCTCCAATGCTCTTCGCAATATCGCTTTGAGAGGCTCTTCTTTTATGCTATCTAGTATCTGTTTAGCTCTAAATGGATTTTCTTTAAAGCTTTTTTCTAATGTCCCTATTAATTTCTCTACAAAATCAAGTTGTTTATTTAACTTATCTAAAGCTTCATATTCTGGATCGTTCTTAATATCCTCTATAACTGTCTTAAAATAAGCTAAAGGCAAATCTTCTTTAATTTTATATTTGCCTCTTATAATTTGAATTCTCCTTAGGATTCTTATTCTATTAAACAGCTCGTTTATCTTATGAAATATTTCCTCATCAGCATAAATTATTTTAGGACCACTGATTATAATTTCAGTAAGCATACTAGCAAGATATTCTGAACCGACTTTTTCAACAATATCTCTTATAATGTTTTTAACTGGAAGGGTGGGCTTACCGATTCTTATAATATCAACAATATCATAAGCTATTCTTCCAAAAATGACATAAACTAAAAGAGCGTGGTCTCCATGATCAAAAGCATATCTATCAAGTTCTTCCGTTAAGATTGGAATATATTCTACTCTCTGACATTTTGGGCAGATTATTTTTCTTCCCTCATTAATATTTACACTTTTAAATGTTGTTAAAGTTCTCAAGGTCGCATACATATCATACTCAATTAAAAGAATGTGATCAAAGTGTTTAATAGCTATCCTCCTCAGTTCTTGAAAATCTGATGTCTCCACATTGAGAACTACTGGTTTTTTACATACTGGACAATTGAAAAATAGCATTTTCTTTTCAACCATTTTTTAACACCCCCTATCTGATAAAATAATAGCAAATATCATATTAAAGAGATTTATTACAGTATTGCAATCTTTAATTGTTGTTTGAACGTAATCTATTAGGTTTATTTCTTTTTTAAGTCTCTGGACGACATCATTAATAATTTCGTCAGAGATATTCTTTATATCTAACTTATTGCCAACTAAGATTACTGGCGTCTTTTTTCCACATATCTCCAATATTTTCTTGCTCCAAAACTCTGGGATGCTCATTAAAGTATTAATTCTTGATAGATCGAAAACGGCCACTATTATCGAGGCATTTTGCATTAGTTCTGGTATTACTTTCCTAAACCAAATCTGTCCACCAAAGTCCCAAAAAACGAATTCAACATTATTCTTTTTTAAAGGATAAATATCAATGCCAACAGTCGTAGTAGAATAAGTAGCTCTTTCTCCTAAGAAAGTCTTAATAAGTGATGTTTTACCTACAGCTGAGTCTCCAATAAAAGGGACTTTGATAATAGCTTTAACCGACATATTCAACCACGCTTAACAGTTAATAAGAACGTAAAAATTAAGATTTTAAGTAGGAAATAATCAAATCTCTTAACGTTTAATTCTAAATTAAATCTATTTTATTAGGATATAAATAGCAATGATATAAGGAAACCGCGTCTGATTTGATGATGAATCGAGCCTGGACTGATTAAAATTCTTATAGGTCCAGTCATGAGTATATGCTTTAAGATATTTAACACGCAAAAGAATATAAAAAAGATTATTGATAATTAACGTCTCAACATTTAGAGAAGAGCGTATTAATAAAAAACTTGACAAAAATAGTAAATCCAGATGATTAAAATGGGCGACGACATAGTAATATCTGTAAGCAATCTTGTGAAATATTACGGCGACTTTAAAGCTCTTGATGGTGTATCTTTTAAGGTCAGAAAAGGGGAGATATATGGTCTTTTAGGTCCTAATGGGGCTGGAAAAACCACAACTATAAAGATTATAGTTGGAATTCTCAAACCTAATGAAGGAGAAGTTAGAGTTTTAGGACATTCTCCACAAGAGGATCCAGTTACAGTGCGACAGCTTATAGGATATGTTCCAGAGGAGATAACTCTATATGAGTCTTTGACTGTTTATGAGTTCTTCGAATTTATAGCCTCAGTTAGAGGTCTCGATGAAAATTATTTCTCATGGGTGGATACTCTAGCGAGATCATTCGAAGTCGATCAATATTATGAAACACCAATTGCAGCGCTTTCCCAGGGAAATAAGCAAAAGGTTGCTATTATAGCTGCTTTGATGCATAAACCACCAATACTTGTTCTTGATGAGCCAATTAAGGGTCTTGATGCGAAGTCTGCAAAGATATTCAAGGAGCTTATGCAGATGCACATTGAGAGAGGGGGTTCAATCTTATTCTCTACCCATATCATGGATATAGCTGAGAGCATATGTACACGTATTGGAATAATCCATCATGGCAAGATATTAGCGGAAGGAACAATTGAAGAGCTTAGACAAATGGTTGGGGGCGAAGGTAAGGAATCCTTAGAGGAAGCTTTTTTAATATTAACAAAGGAGAGGGAAGAGATAAGTCATGTTGTAGAAGAGTTGAGGAGGGTCTTAGGATGAAACTAAGAAAACTATGGAGCATCTCGAAATACGTTTATAGGGAGGTTCTCTTTAAGAGCTATATTTACCAACAAAATATAAATGTCAGTGATCCAGAAGCGTTAAAAAAAGCCCTTAGAGGAAGCTCAGTAATGTTTTACAAGACAATGATGGGTATTGTTGCTGTTTTATATCCAATATCTACCTTTATGCTTATTTTTGCATTTATTGGGAATATAGAGTTAGAAGTAGCTCAGTATTATGCCTCAGTAATCCTAGGATCAATGGTTCTAATGGATGCGTTCTTAGTAATTTTGCTCGGGCTTATACAGTCCTCTATTATCTTCATGCCTTCGATTTATATACCTCTTCAGACTCTAAATTTGTCGGATAGAGATATCTCAATAATAGCATTACTCACGTTCTTTAGAGTTTTTGACATTTTTATTGTTAGCGTAACAATAGTCTCATCAATTCTAGCGCAAATAGCTTTTAGAAACATATTTCTGACTTTCTTAGTGTTCTTAATTCAGTCTTTGGTATTTATTCTAGCCATGTGGTTCGTGATTCCAGTAGCTGTTAGAGTTTCTAGAATTTTAATGGTTCCAGCGGTATCCAGGAAAAAAGTTTTGATTAGAATCATATTTTACTCAGCATATGTTTTCGCGCTTTCTATGGTTTATGTATTACCGTCTTTAACTATGTCAAAGATAAGTGAAAATATCCAAATGGGGAAAGTTTCTTCATTTATAGAAGCTTTAGCAATCTATATTCCTCCATTCTGTTCGTTTTACCTTGGCTTTGCATTGATTTATGGAGCTAGGGAAATAATATATCCTACAACAGGTACGCTCTTTCTCATAATCCTTTCTCTTCTTGGTGTAAGAAATGTAACGAGAACGTTCAAAAAGTTTAAGATTGAAATTCCTATCTCTGCAGTTGAGAGAAAAGTAAAGAAGGTAAGGGAATTTAAATTAAAAGGCAAATTTAAAGCGCTTTTGGATAAAGACGTAAAGCTATTAATTAGAAACGTAAACTACGCTCCATTACTCTTTATAGGACCTATGATTTTTACAATTTATCTAATAATGTATTTGTTTGGCATGTTCAACATCAATTTCGTCATAAATTTCTCTTCATACTTAGCATCTCTTTACATATTTTTATCTCCTGCCTTAATTCAGCTTGAGGGCAGATATCTAGATTTTATAAGAACTTTACCAGTAGATTCAAGAGATTTCATAAAGAGTAAGGCATTAATATTAACAATCTCTTACTTAGCATACGCTATAATGATTGTTGCTTTCGTACTGATTACAGGAAACGTTAACATTTTTGCAATGTTATCAGTTTTGAATATTATCGGCGTTTATTCTGGCATATATGTAATCCTAGCAAAGGTTCTTAATGATGCCATAACTGAAGAAAAGGGAGCTTATTCTATTATAAACACCTTAGGCTTTTGGGCTTATGCTCTACTTGTCATGCTCTTTTATTACATCCTTCCATATGCAGTGCTTATCATAGTAAGCATTGGAGGATATCCCGAGTGGGCAGGAATAATTGCTACAATTATTTTACAAGCAATCTATTATGCAACAGTAAAGCTTAAGAAACTTGCAAAACTTTAATTTTTCACAAATTTTTAGAGTGAATTTGCATGAGAATAAAGGCAATTTTATTTGACTTTGGAGGCGTTATTGTTAATGAATGTATTTCATTCCTAGAATATGGTAATTTATTTTTAAAGAAACTTAGAGAGAAAGGCGTTGAAATCGACATAGAAAGCTTAGGTCAATGGCTTGAAAAGAAGTTTGAGGAGATATATCATAGTGCAATAGAAAGGAGGCTTGAGGATCTTGTTTATGAGTATTTCTTAGCGATGGGAAAAGAGATAGATAAAGAATTAATCAAGGAAGTAATGGAAGAGATTATGAGTATAGATTACTGCAAACTTAATGAAGAGGCTATTGATGCCATAAAGAAGCTTAGAGAAATGGGTTATAAGTTATGCATTGTTTCCAATTGGCTTGAGGAATTCCCAAGAAAATTTCTGAAAAGAAAGGGTCTGGATAAGTATTTTGATTGCATAATAATTTCATGTGATCTTGGAATAAGAAAGCCTAGAAGAGAGATATTTGAAGAAGCATTAAAAAGGCTGAATATAAAACCAGAAGAGGCAATCTTTGTTGGAGATATAGAGTGGACGGATATTGAAGGATCAAAAGCTTTAGGGATGAAGGCTGTGCTTTACGTAAAAGATAAGGATAATGTTGAAACAAAAGCGGACTTTGTTATTAATGATCTAAGGGAATTGATTAATATTGTGAAACAACTGGAGGAGAAAACTTAGGATTTTTGGGTTTTTCGAATCAGTATTGTCTTAATTCTTCACTTTAATTTAGATTAATAATGTTATCCGAAAGTATTCTTAGGATTACAATTATTCGCGAAATCACATACTTACACAATAAATTTTTCATGTATTTCATAATCTCTAATTCATTTGATGAATATCAAAGTTAAGTCAATATCAACTAGGTGGCGATGATTGAAGTTTATTCATACGGCAGACTTTCACTTAGATTTTATACCAAAGGGAATTATAGGTCCGAAATTTGATGAGCACAGGAGACAAGATTTCATTAGAAATTTGGATACAATAACTAATACAGCATTGGAAGAAGATGTTGATTTATTTATAATTGCAGGAGATGTATTCCATTCGCCTAGACCTAGAAATACAACTCTGGTAGAATTTTCTCGGAGGATAGGAAAACTCATCAATAATGGAATTCCAATCCTAATTGTAGGAGGTAATCATGACATTCCAAAAACTTTACAGTCTAAAAATCCGCTTAATGCATTTAATGAATTTGGCATAAAGAATTTCGTTTATAGGGATAAAACATCATCTCTTCTTCTTAAAACAAGAGGAGGAGAAACTGTAGGAGTCGTTTTTGCACCTTATTTAGACCCATCAAAAATTAGAGCTGTAGAAAAGGCTTCTATAGAGGATTACCCTAAGATAATAATCAGAAAGATTAAAAGGAGTTTTAATGAAATTTCTCAAGCTGATATAAAGATACTAATTGCGCATTTATTTATAAGAGGAGCAAAAGCAAGTAGTGCTTGGAAGATATATTTGAGAGATGTTCTAATAGATATAAACAGCATTGACCTAGGTTTTGATTATATAGCCCTTGGACATGTTCATAAGCCGCAGAAAATAAAGGAAAACGCATTCTATCCTGGTTCGATTGAGAGGTTAACTTTTGCTGAAGAAAATGAGGACAAGTTCTTCATAATAGGAGAAATCGAAAATGGTAGGGTAAAGGTTGAATGGAGAAAGCTTGATTGTAGACCTATGAAGACTATAGGTATAATTGACATAAGAGGTTCTTCCTCTCCGTACAGTGACATCATTAATGAGATAGATAGCGTAAAGATTGAGGAGGGAAGCATATTAAGGATTCAGGTAATTGCTGATAAGAACTCATGGAATTCTTTTAGAAACAGGTTTGCAGAATTTGAAAAGCATTTATTTGAAGATCTTAAAGTGCTGGGCTATAAATTAGAGAAGAAAATAGAGCTGAAGAAGGGAAAATATCAATATGAAGCTAAAGGAAAAGGCTTGAAAGAGCTTTTTGAGGATTACATAGAAAAAACTTTTGTGATGAGTTCTGAAGCGGCCAAGAAAATCGCTAAGGAATTAGGCATTAAAATGATTGAGAAAGCTCTGGAGGAGGGGTTAGTATGAAGCTCAAATTCCTTGAAGTAAAAGACATTGCATCCTATAAGTATTGCAAGATAGATTTTGAAAAGATAAGCTATCCACTCTTTATAACTGGAAAAACAGGCTCTGGCAAGACAACATTCTTCGTTGATGCTATAATAGCTGCATTATTTGGAGCTCCTTATGGAACTAAAACTTTATTGAAAGCATTTGTTACCGAGGGAAAGAGTAGGGGAGAGATTAAGCTAGCGTTCGAAGTTGATGGAGAGACTTATGTTATAAGAAGGATAATCAGGAGGAATGGTCAGAGTGATGTAGCTCTTCTAGACTACAAAGGAAGAGTTTTAGCTACTGGAAAGGTTGCCGAGACGAAATTGAGAAGGCTTATTGGGATGGATGAAAAAACATTGATAGCCACTCTAGTCGTGAGACAAGGAGAGGTACAAAATTTAATCGCAGCTAGACCATCGGAGTTGAGAAGTATCTTCACAAAGATGCTAAATTTAGAGTTCTTTAATAAGCTTAGAGATAAAGTCAAAGACATGAGAGCAAGGGTTAATAGTGAGATTTCAGAGTTAAATGGTGAACTTAGGGAATTACAAAGACAGGTAAATAAAGAGAAAGTAATTAAAGAGGAGAAGCAGAGGATACAAGCAAATATTAAATCTCTTGAGGAAAGATTAGAGAGCTTAAATAAGAAAAAGAAGGAGTTGGAAGAGAAAAGGAATGAGCTAAATAGGGTTATTGGAGAACTGATTGGAAGAATCAATACTTTAGAAAACAGAGTTAAAGAGTCGGAGAGAATGTTAGATGAGAAGAAAAGGATAGAGAAGGAGATTAAGCTTATATCTTCACAAGTTGAAAAATTTGGAGAGGAGAAAATACAGAATGCTAGCGAATATATTGGAAAGCTATCAGAGTACTATAAGCTTGAGAAAGAGGTAAATCTCTTAAGGACAGAAATTGAGAGAATGGAGAAAGATCTGAAAATAATATCAGAATTAGAAGCGCTGAAGAAAAAGCTCACTAAACTTAAAGACGTTGAGGAGAAACTTGAAGAAAAGAAGGTAGAGAGGGAAACTTTAAGGCTTGAGATAACTAAAATTGAAGCGAAATTAAGTGAGATAGATGAACATATTGATGCTCTTAAAAAGGCTGAAGCACGCTGTCCAGTTTGTGGTGCATTATTAACGGAGGATAGGAAGAAAGAAAGAATTGAGGAGTTAAGCAAGGAAAGGGAAGAGTTAAGGAGCAAATTAATTGAGCTAAATAGAAGATATAAAGGGTTAGAAAAAGAGGTTTCTAATCTTGAAAATGCTAAGAGAACAATAATAAAGCTAGAGGAAAGAATCAGGACTCTAAAAGAAAGTGTTAGCAGATGGGATATAACAGAGGATATATTGAGGAAGAAGCGAAATAAGCTTCAAAATATAGACGAGAAACTGAAGCAAATTAAACATGAAATTTTAAGTTTTACGGGAGTGCAGAAATTACGTGATGCTGAGGCCATTCTTAACATGCTTGATAAATTGAGGAATAAATTAGCTGAACTTAATGCCCTGAAGGAAAAGTTTATTGAGATTTCTCAGAGAATTAAAGAAATGGAGGAAACGATTAAAGAAATAAGTAGTCTGAAAAAAGAATATGAAAAAGCAAACTCTGAATTAAGTGTTACAGAAGATGACCTGAGAAAAATTGAGAACGAAATAGAGAAAACAAGCGAGGAAATAAACAAGCTGAAAGGAAGGCTTCATGAGATTGATAAAATGCTAAAAGAAATACAGGAAAGTAAAGCTAAAATTGAGGAAATAAAAAAGAGAATAGCTGAACTTAAAATAAAGGAAGAAGCTTATTCTATCCTAGAGACAGCATTTGCAGAGTCTGGTTTCCCTCTTCATCTTCTAGAGAATTTTCTAACTCTAGTAGAGAATTATACGAATGAATATCTCTCAAGCTTTGGTATGAATATAGAAGTGGAGATCAAGCGGGATAGGAGAGGTTCTGGAATCAATCTGATAATATACTCAGAAGGCAAAAGCAGAGATAAGAAGACATTTAGTGGAGGAGAACAAACGATAATCGGATTTGCCTTAAGACTTGGAATCAGCAGAGCACTTGTTGATTACTTCACAAGAGGAAAAATTCCAAAATTTTTGATAATAGATGAGGGATTCGGTCCATTAGATGAGGACTTAAGGAAAAAAGTTGTGGACGCATTATATGCATTATATAGTAGCGGAGAGTTTGAACAGATGATTGTTATATCTCATCAAAGCGAGTTAAGAAATAGCCCTATTTTTAGAAGTGTTTTTGAGGTTAGGAAGGAGAGAGGGATTAGTTATCTTATTAATGAAAATGGTGAAATGTTATGCGAGATGGAAAAGTGAAAATTGATGTTAAGACTTTGAAGATATTGAAATTATTGATGAAAAATTCAAAGCTGAGTTATAGGCAGATAGCTAAGAAACTTGGAATATCTCCTACAGCTGTTATATCTAGGATAAGAAGCTTGGAAAACGCGGGTATAATCAAGAAATATACCATTGAGCTAGATTACTCCAAGCTAGGATTTGACTTTCCAGTTATAATAGAAGTGAGAGTATCCAAAGGAATGCTTGCAGAAGTCGAGAAGAGAATTGCGGAGCATCCAAATGTTTTAGGAGTTTACGATATTACTGGAGATTTTGATGTCGCAATATTAGCTCTTTTTAAAACGAGGAAAGACCTTGATAGATTCGTTAAGAATCTACAGAGACTTGAGTATGTTGAAAGGACATATACTAAGCTAATTCTTAATATAATAAAGAACGAAAGAAATATTGAGATAGATAAAGTTTTAAGAGAAGAAGTATCCAGTGAGGAAGAAGAATTTGAGCTAATCTAATTTCTCATTATTTCTTTCCACATATTTATTAAAACTTTAAATAGTCAGCCTAATTATTATACGGTATATGCTCCAATTTTCATGGTGAATCGAAATATGATATGGTTCCTTAAATTCGCTACTAGAAGATCATATATGGCTCTAGCATTATTAGCCAGCATTTTATTGGCTTCCTTATTCATAACATCTTCATTAATGGGTGCCGATCTGACAGCATATTCATCAATTCAGCAGGAAATTAATAAACTCCAAGTGGATCTCATCTATAGGTGGACTATCGGATATGAGACTGAAAAACCCCAGAATTTCTTTACTTCTGCATTCTTTGAGAGCATATATGATGAGGTTTCTAAAGTTAATGGAGTGAAAAATGTTGGCATTCTATGCTATGTAAATAGGTTATTTATGTCGTATGCGGATGTGAAAGACTACTTCAACATAACCTATGACGATAAAAAGATAGAAATAACGAATGCTTCTATAGTTCTGCTTGGCTTCTACAAAACAGAGGTTTTTTCAAACCTAACATGGGTTCCTAAAGAAATTGAAAATGATGAAATCTTTATTCCTGAAGCTTTTTCAAAGGAACTTAAAGTAAAAGAAGGAGATAATATAACAATGAAATTTATTCCTACTGCTATGGGAAATGTAAGCATGAGAATATTCAATGCCACGCTAAAATTCGCTGGTGATTTCTCTGGAGTAAGTGATACGTTTAAAACTTATTTGTTGTATCCTTATCAGGCATTAGCGTCAATTTATGGAGGAACCTATGTCGTATATTATGGAGAAGAAAGATTTCCAAGATACTGGCTCTTTTTAAATGCATCTAAAGCAACGGATCTTGGTATATACTTTTCCTATGGCGAAATAACGATTTACGTATTTGTAAATGTTGATAGGGAATCATTAATTAATCCTTGGGACTTAATTGGCTCCGTCAGAAAGATATCTCTAATTGATTCGGAGATAAACAATAAAATATCAGCGGTTATTCAGCAATATGCTCCCTCCAAAAATTATATATACTCTGATAATGTTCCTCTATTGGTCCAGGCATTAACATACGCGTCATTCTCAGTGACAATGGTAAGAATGCAATTCATAGTTTTCTCTATCCCCGTTCTTCTAATGGGATGGTTTCTAGCTTTAATCGCAAACTGGATATTCTTAAACGAAAGAAGGAAGTTCTTTGGTCTCTTAAAGGTTAGAGGGGCTTCAAATTCAGCGGTGAGGAGGGGTGTCCTTCTAGAAGCAATAATCATGGGGATTCTGGGCGGTTTGCTCGGTGGTTTACTGACTATTATAATTTCAAGCCACATAACATCGTTTGTTTTTGGTCTTAATCTACCGGAAAATTTAGTCAGCAAATATGCATGGATGCTAAGTAGCACTTATATCGTAGTAGGCGTTATCTTAGGTATAATTCTCTCGTTGTTAGCATCATGGGGGCCCTCAAAGAAGGCATCTTCGTTGAAAATTGTTGATGCGCTATATGAGCACTTAGAAGAGATTGAAGTTGAGAAGATAAATGTTAGAAGATACTTACTATTCCTGATTATTGGTTTATACGGCTTAGTGGAGCTTATTACTAAGCAGTGGATACTATTGATGTTCATAAGCTATTTGATTAGAACCAGAGCCTTCGTATTATTCTTCCTATTCTTCGTATATGCACTATTTGAAATGTTTGCAATATATCTTGGTCCGTTAATATTCGCATACACGTCACTTAAGCTTATGATGCACTATTCGGACAAATTAGCACCAATATTTAAAGGAATCTCAAGGATATTCCTTGGCGAATTATCAATTGTTGCAGCGAAGAATTTTGTAAGGAAGCCCGCAAGAACCGCAAGAATCGCATTTCTGATTGTGCTAATGATAGGCACAGCAATGGCGTTTAATGTGTCAATGGCAACATCTATTAACAACGCTAAGGTTCAAATAAAATATGATATAGGAGCCGATATAGCTATATCAGGTCCATCTATCAGCTATGCAGATTATCAGAAGTTGGAGGATAACCTAAGCAAAATAGATGGTGTAAGTTCTATAGCCTCATATGTATATTTGGATTGGATACAGCTTAGCAAAACTGAATTTGAATCAATATATCTTACAATTATTGGGGTAAATTCAACATACTTTGGAACTAGTTATATATCGGATAATCATTTGAGCGGAGCAACAGTAAGCGAATTAAGGAATTTATTCAGTAAAAAGGATCAAATATATGGCGTAATCTCAAAGTATACGAAGGATCTCTTAGAAAAAGATGTTGGAGATACAATAGAAGTATTTTCTAGTAGGCTTAATACTACGTTAAAGGTTAAAATTGCAGCCGTTGCTAATTTCCTTCCAGGATTTGGTTATTTAACCGCTCAAAGATCAGTGTATCTATTAGTTCCATTATGGCTTATTGACAATATGACAGAACTTCTTTATACCCTTAACCCAGATAAAGTTCTGATTGATGTTAAGGATGGATATAATTCTACAGCTATTGCAAAGAGCATAGAAAATCTGATGAAAGACATGAATATTAGAGGAACTCTTAGAGATCATCAAAGCGAGGTTAAAAATCTAGAAACAGGTGTAACAGCGATTCTTTATAGATTCACCAACTATATGTTCGTATTCAGCGGGGTAATCACATTAATTGGGGTTTCTCTCGTCATGGCTATGACAGCAGTTGAAAGAAGGAGGGAGATAGCTTTACTTAAGGTTAGAGGATTCTCCAATGCTCAAATTGTTCTAACGTTCTTAGCAGAAGCATTGATAATAGCCCTACTTGCAATTGTCTTAGGATTCCCGATAGGTGTTGGATACGCCTTACAGAGTTTGCCTCAAACATATAACCTCGATCCCATAACTGGAGAAGTCATAGTGTATCAGCTTCCTCCTGAGATGGGAATAGTAATTCCTAGTACAACTCTGTTATTCTTTGTGATTGTTATTTTAGGAATGTTAATCTCTGCAATAATCCCTGCCTATTTGGTCGCTAAAAGAAATATTGCATCTGAAATAAGAATTGTGAGGTGAAAAATATGAGTAGTGTTGTTTGTAGGGATTTGGTAAAAATATATAAAACTGGAGAGGTTGAGGTAATAGCCCTTAGAGGACTAAATATGGAGGTCAGACCAGGAGAGCTAAGAGTAATTGTAGGGAGATCAGGAAGCGGTAAAACAACGTTACTTAATCTGATAGGAGGGATTGATAGACCATCAGCTGGGCAAGTAATTGTTGACGATATAAACGTCGCGAACCTTCCTGAAAAGAAGTTAGTGGAGTATAGAAGGAAGCATGTTGGCTTTGTTTTCCAGTTCTTCAATTTGATACCTACCTTTACAGCTCTCGAGAATGTCGAACTTCCAATGATATTAGCAGAAGTTCCTAGAGAAAAAAGAAAGCAAAGAGCAAGAGAATTATTAAAACTAGTTGGACTGGAGGATAGAATGCATCATAGACCAGATCAGTTATCGGGAGGAGAGCAACAAAGAGTTGCCATTGCAGCTGCATTAGCTAACGATCCTCCGTTAATTTTAGCTGATGAGCCTACTGGAGAGCTTGATACAGTAACGAGTAGGAGGATTGCTGAGCTATTCAAAAAGCTAAATAAGGAGCTTGGTAAGACAATAATAATTGTGACTCATGACATATCAATAGCAAAAATAGCTGATAGAATTTCTAGGATTTCTGATGGTGTTATATTAGAAACAATAACTCCTGCAGAGCTTGAATTGGCTCCAAGGGTGGAAAGAACTAGGGAAGAAATAATACATGAATTACTAGATAAAAAGGAGAAACTAGAGAAAGAACTAAATGCTCTTACAGAGCAGTTCAAGGCAGGTAAAGTTGAGATTGATGACTATCTTGAAAGAGCATCACAACTCAGAAGAAGAATAAAGGATATCGAGGAGGAGATTAAGAAGTATACTATATAATTTCAGCCCTTTATCTTAAAATTCATCTATATATTATATTTTTATTCATAGTTATATCCAATTTCTGTATATAACTATGAACAAGAGTGTAACTCATGAATATGAATTCTATAGATGTAATAGCTGATTTAATTAGAATGGGAAAGTTTATTTTCTCATCTGAAGATTTGAGAAAAATATACAATATGAACGCTCAACAAGTTAGTAGATTATTAAGAAAATTAGAGAAATCAAAGGCTATCAGGAGAATTCATAGAGGATTATTTATTCTAGATAAAAGATTTCTAACTGGCATTCCAATTGAAATCATAATTTCATCACTGATGAAGGATAAGAGATACTATTTGGGATTATATACTGCGCTAAAATATTGGAGACTTGTGGATGTAGTTCTGACTGAGCATTTCATATTAACTCCGGAAAGAGCATCTAAAACGAAATATGAGATAGATAATTTTAAAGTCAGAATAATTAAGATTAAGGATACATTATTCTTCGGCTATGTGAAAGTTCCAATGAATGCCCATCTTGTGAACATCTCGAATACCGAAAAAACAATCCTAGATTCTATATACTTTCAAGAGTATGTTAGCATGAGAGATGTTATAAAGGCTTTTTGCAGAATAAGAGACAAAATTAATGTGAAAAAACTCATTGATTATACAATAAAATTTAATAAGTCATCAGTCATTCAAAGAGTTGGATATATATTAGAAAAATTAGCCATAGCGAAATCTAATGAGCTTAAAAAGCTTAAAGAATATGTATCTAAAAGATATTTTTGGTTGGATGTGAAAGGCCCAAAAATAAAAATTGAGAAAGACGACAAATGGAGGGTTCTTTGTAATTTAAAGGTGCAGTGTGCATGACAATAGAAGCTTATGACTACTCAGAGTTTGAGAACATAGCCGCTAAATACGGAGTGCCTACCTTAACAGTAATTGAGGATTATGCTGCTACAGCAGTTCTTTCAAAATTAGTTGAGATGGACGTGCTTGAAGGTTTAGTTTTTAAGGGAGGGACAGCGATAAAAAGAGCGTACTATCCTGAGGCTAGATTTTCTATAGATCTTGATTTTCAGACGATAAATAAGGAACCCTTAAAGGAGATAGCCAAGAAATATTATTCTAGAATTAAGAAAATAGAATACGAAAACATTGGTAGCATATTTATAGTAAACGTTGAGGAACCGATTGTCACAAACAGATGGGTTCAAATAAACGTAGAATATCAAAGTCCTGGATTCAGATATTTAACTAGAGTAGACATAGAGAATCCTAAATCATACATAGAGCCCGTAGAAAGACCTATTCTATCGGAACCCTTCTTCCTATTTAGAAGCCTAAAATTGCTTGCTATGCCAATAGAAGATATATTGGCAGAAAAATTCGCAACATTTTTTGACAGGATGGATCCAAAGGATATTTGGGACATATTTTTCCTAGTAAAATTGAAAGGAATTAAAGTTGATAATATAGGCGAGAAGACTGGAATCAGCTTAGATCAGTTCATTAAGTTAATTGATTTATTAACAAAATCGGATTGGGAGAGGCTTAGAGTTCAATACTTACCAAAACAATTTAAGTTCTACAGATTCGAGGATGTAATAAGCGAAGTGAAAGAATTCGCTAAAGAACATTGGTAATGGATGTTCAGATTGCTGGGCCTTAATCATCCAAAAGTCATCTCTGGAACTTCTCATCATCTCCTCTTAAGACTGTCTCTTATACACATCTCCGAGCC
>CBDULE010000006.1:0-20894 GCA_965367995.1 uncultured archaeon
GCTGAATCGATAACTGTGACAACGCCAGCATTTTTAGCCCTTTTTATAACCTCACTGAGGTCTTTTCTGAAGGATTTAAAAGTTAAGTGAGCATGAGCATCTATTAATAGCACAGCTCTCACCTTTGAAGGGGGTTAAAAAGTGTTTATAATTCCAGGACTTTATCTAATAAAACCTTACTCTGGAAGCAACATATATGCAATTTCGGATAAGGATGGTATCTACATCATCGACACGGGTTTTGAAGGGAATGATGAATTAATTTTCGGAATGATTGATGCGTTTTTTGGGGCTGAACCGGAAGACATTGTTGGAATAATTTTAACACACGGTCATCCAGATCATGTTGGCTCTTTACCAGAAATAATTGACATATCTGGTGCAGATGTTTACATTCATGAGAAGGACTTACCATTACTAGAGAAGTATACTGGATTAAAGGATATTCCAAACCTAATTACCCTCAAAGGTGGAGAGGTATTAAACGTATTAGGAGGACTCAAAGTAATTCATGCACCTGGACATACTGATGGTTCAATTATGCTATACAAGGAGGGGGAGATACTATTTACCGGAGATGTCTTGCTAACAGACAAAGATGGAGAAATTAAACTCCCATTACATAAGTATACTAAAGACATGAAAAAAGAAATAGCATCGATGCTAAAAATCAAAGCTTTTGATTTCCATATACTCCTTCCGGGACATGGTCCTCCCATACTCGAAAGAGCTAAAGAACGATATCTTCTATTTCTCGAGAAATTTAGAAGATTAGGAAGACTGATTTGAGGTGATAGATGTGTCTGTGCTGCAAAAGTATTTCAAAGAAGCAATGTGGTGGGAAAAGGATGATAAAGGAAACATAATTTGCAGATTATGTCCTAGGAACTGCATACTATCAAAAGATGGTCAAGTAGGAGCATGTGGAATTCGCGTTCGATACAATGGAAGATTATATTTAGCCACATATGGTCTCGTCTCCAGCATGGCATTAGATCCTATCGAAAAGAAGCCTCTATTCCACTTTTATCCAGGTTCATGTGCTTTCTCAATAAGTAATATTGGTTGCAATCTTTTCTGCATTTTCTGTCAAAATTGGCATATTTCGCAAGCTAGAGTATCACCAAAGAGATTTAGCATCCCTGTCCCTATGGAAGAAGCAAGCCCAGAAGAACTAGTTAAATTTGCAAAAGCAAACAAGTGTTCATCAATAGCCTATACATATAATGAACCGATAGTATGGTATGAGTATATGTTAGATACAGCTAAGTTGGCCAGGAAGAATGGTGTTTTCAATGTTTTGGTTACTAATGGATATATAAATCCAGAGCCTGCTGAGGAATTAGCCAAATATTTAGATGCTGCAAATGTAGATCTCAAGGGAGATGTTAGATTTTATAAAAAGTTAGCATTCGCTGTCAAAGCGCCCGAGGCGGTGATGGAAACAATAAAATTATTTGTTGAGAAAGGCGTTTTTGTTGAAGTTACTTATTTAGTGGTTCCCAGATGGAATGACTCTGAAGAGGTTATGAAAAAAATATTTGGTTGGATTTATGATGAATTTGGAGGGGAGAGAGTTCCTCTGCATATAAGTAGGTTCTATCCTCATTATAAAATGCGTAATGTGCCTCCAACGCCTATTAGAACACTGAATAAGGCGTATGAATTAGCTAAAGAAATAGGATTAAAGTATGTTTATATCGGTAATGTTCCTGGTCATGAAGGAGAACATACATACTGCCCCAGATGTGGGAGACCCGTAATAAAGAGAAGAGGTTTTGAAATCATAGAGTGGAATCTCGATGAGGAAAATAGATGTAAATTCTGCGGTTACAAAATAAATATTAGAGGAAAATACAAGCCAGAAAGAAGTTGGATCCATTTCTGGTTCTAATTACCTGATTCTCGTTCCAGGAGGAACTTCCTCCATAACAGTGAGAAGAACTGGTTTCTCTTCAGCATCCGCAGCCAATAACATACCTTGAGAA
This sequence comes from uncultured archaeon, assembly GCA_965367995.1. GTDB lineage: Archaea > Asgardarchaeota > Njordarchaeia > Njordarchaeales > Njordarchaeaceae > Njordarchaeum. Next base: position 1,989 of record CBDULE010000006.1, read on the forward strand.
AGTTCTCCTCTAATCTTCTTTGGTTTAAGATTAGCGACCACTATAATTAATTTTCCTATAAAGTAATCTGGCTCATACCATTTAGCAAGGCCAGCAATTATTTGTCTAACTTCTCCTCCTAGATCGACTTTCAGCTTTATCAAATTTTTCGTATTTGGAATTCTTTCAGCTTCTAAAACTTTACCAACTCTTAGATCTATTTTCATAAAATCCTCAATTGTAATCTCATCTGCGCTCATAATCTTTTCACCAATCGCAGAAATTTTCTTTATTTCCTTGCTTAAGTTCATTCAAAAGTTTTTCAGAGGAATAACTCATACCAGTATTCTTAAAGATGTTAAGTTTAAATTATTGTTGAGAAACTACAAAATATTGAAGTTTATCTCTGGAGGGTGTTTGGAAATAGATGATGAAACAGTAAAGAAGTTGCTTAAGGAGCTCTTAAGGGAGTTCAGGGAAATGAAAGAGGACATTAAAGAGATGAAAGAACTATTAATGGATATAAGCATCACGAGAAAGGTACAAGACGAAATAAATAAAGCCATTTCTAACCTAGGCAAACAAATTCACAAACTACCAAAGATAATTATATCAAACATAACAAGAGACTTTATGCCGCTAAGAACATTCTTCTATCCAAAAGTTGAGGGATATGAGTTAGAAGATAGGAAAAAACAAATCGAAGAGTTTCTTGAAGAGATTGAAAAAGAAATAATTGAGGAGGGAAGAAAAGAAGAGAAACTGCTCAAACTGGATGAAGAAACGATTGAGAATGTCGCTTACTCTATCGAGGCATTGTCTAATCCAGATAGGCTTAAAATATTGCTATTTCTGCTCAAAAAGCCACGATATTTTAGCGAACTAGAAGATCTTTTAGAAATGGGACCAAGCTCATTAAGACATCATTTATCCAAGCTGCTTTCCTTCGGATTGATAAGACAAGAAAGGTCGCGAGGAAAGTATTTAATAACCAAAAGAGGTGTCTTAGCACTCCTCTTTACGTATCGCTTTTATAAGGAAATTTTTAGGGAGGGCGATGAGTGATGATAGAAGAATCCCAGGAGTTTTTGTTTTTAGTAATCTTCGCTGAATTTATCTTTATCCTCTTACTTGTCTTGTTAATAGAGATGAGAAAGAAAACAGAGAGAAAAGCGTTAATAATTGCGGATTTCCTTGCACTTTATGGTCTCATGATGCTTTTAACGGCTATCGCATCATTTTATATTAGCATATTGGAGCCTCTAAGAGACAATATCGAATTGATAATTGGACTTTCTATATTCTCACTTATCATAGGAAGTTCAATTTATAGTGCATCATATGTATCTTACTACAAAAGACAAGGGGTTATGAAGGGGATTAGTTATTTCTTCCTGTTATTTTCTCTAGTACTACTAACAACAGCATTATCCATTTATGTAATAGAATTTCTCGGCTTTACAAATCTTCTATTATTAAGGCCTATTATCCTTATCTCATTAGCTGTAATGTCCCTACTAATAGGAGTGATTTTATATCTTATGGCAAAGTCCAGAGAGATAATCAATATGACTGAAATTCTAAATGAGCTGGAAATCAACGAATTAAGTGTTGATGCAAAGATTGATTTAGGAAGAATTAAGATCAGAATTCCAGAGGGTTCATTCTTCAGCATTACCGAATCTGAATACGGAGCAAAAAAGCTATTTGTTTTTAGCCCAGAAGGAAAAATTAACTATATAATAGATGCGGATAATTTTGAGATTAAAGGCTCATCTACAAGCCTTTTGTTAATCACTGGAGAAAACATAATAAAAGAGTTTATTAGCGTTCCCTATGAAAGAGTTTATTATCGAATCTTGAGAGATTATGGGCTAAGTATGGATATAATTAGAAAGGAGTTAGAGGCTCTAGAAAACATTATTCAGAATATTGAAGAAAAGAAGGTGATTTCACTTCCTATGATTAAAATTGAAAAAACAAGCTATTACAAAAGGATAAAAATGCCCTTTATGGAGATAGTTAGAGGACCAGGAAAGGTTAAAATAAGTATGCCTTTCTTGGAGGTGGAGAATCAAAGTACGAACTTAGCTTTAATCTCTCTTAAGGATACTGTTAGAGGTTTTGTTAGAATAATCATAAGAGATGACTTTGTTACTTATCGAAGTAAGGATCTAGAAGCAATGATTTCGAGGGAAAAGAGAGTTGTAAAAAGTGGAAGAAAGGAAATAATCTATAGTCAAAATGCCAAAATTTTGAGATTTAGAGACATTGAGATAATGGTAAGAAAAGATTTAGCTAGGATTTCTAGAGGGAAACGGAGGGTAGTTACGCTTCCAGTGGAGGGAAAAGTGTATGTGATAGATGAAATTATAGGCAAAAAAGATGTATTGGATGATCAAAGACTTGCTGTTAGGATCGTTAAGAAATTGGAAGACATCATAGATAAATCGCTTAAGAGCATTCTTGAATATAGAGAGCACAGTTTGTTAGATGAAGGTAAATGGTTTGATAGCTTTTTCTCTTAGCGTTATTTTTCCCAAATTTTTAAAATGAATTCTTCTTCATGAGTTTAAAAACGGAGATGATGAGAGTGTGAGCTTCGGATTTGCAATGAAGAGTAAGCCTACCTCTGATATATAGGGTTTTTAAATGAGAAAAACTGCAACATTTGATTTAATACTTCATGGAGGAAAAGCTCCTCCTTGGCTTGTAAGCAGGATGAAAAAATTAGGAAAAGCAATTTTAAGGATAATTATTGAGGAGTATGGGAGAGTTGAACTTCTAAGAAGATTATCAGATCCTTTATGGTTTCAGGCACTATCTTATGTTTTGGGATACGATTGGAACTCGTCCGGAGTAACTACTGTTATGACCGGGGTTTTAAGGGAAATTCTGACGCCAGATATGGGAATAATGTTAGCAGGAGGAAAAGGAAAAAGATCACTTCAAACGCCAGAAGATATACGAAGAATAGGAGAAGTTTTTGGTTTCAGTGAAAGTAAAATCAACGAATTAATCAAAGCTAGTAGACTTGCGGCTAAAGTAGATAATGCTGTTCTTCAAGACGGATATTCATTGTATCATCATGCAATGTTAATAGCTAGGGATGGTTTATGGGCAGTCATACAGCAAGGGATGAATGTGGAGAATAAGACAGCAAGGCGCTATCATTGGCTGTCGGAGAAGGTAAAATCATTTGTTATAGAGCCTCATGAGGGAATAATTGGAGAGATAAAATTACCATTTGTGCTTGATATGACAAGTAAGAGAAGCCTTGAAGCTCAAAAAATATCAGTTGATCTTGTAAACGAGGGTTTGTCCAGAATTAAGAATGACATAGCTAAACTAATCAGAATCAGTAAAGGAATTCCTAGCTTAATGAGCTTTGTCGATAGAAATGCTGAGGAAGAGAGACTTTTACCTTCAATCAAAATTAAAATTTTAGGAAATATTCGCGTAGATTGGAATGCGTTGAAAAAAGCTTATGAACTTTCACCAAAAGATTATCAAGAGCTAATAAGCATTAAGGGTATTGGTCCTGGAACAATAAGAGCACTTGCTTTAATCGCGGAATTGATATATAGAGCTGAAGTATCATGGCGTGATCCCCTTAGATATACATTTGCAGTTGGAGGAAAAGACCGCGTTCCATATCCTGTGAACATAAAGAGAATGGAAATACTCAGCGACATCCTCGAAGATGCTTTAAGAGAAGCTAAACTAGGGAGAAAAGAGAAATTAATGGTTTTAAGGAGGTTATCAAGACTTCTTTCATAAGGGTTAAACTAACAGCATTAGAAGTACAGTATTAAAGAATAGAACTAGGAAGTCAAATAACGTAACCATTATAAAGAAAAGTCTAACCATTACTCCGCTCATAGAGACTATTTTCTCTACGTTCTCTCTCCCTATTATTTTCGTCTTAATTATTTTAACTGCACCATCAGCTTTAATGGGCCCCATATTTGCTAAAGCCTCTTTCATGACCTTCTCAATGCAGAGCAATAATTTATGTAATTTTTCTTCATCAATTAAAGGATAAGCTCCTTTTCTTGGCGAGTGAGCATTAACGCTATGAGTATCCGTCGTTACAACTTCACCAAAATCAATTAAACCTTTTGAAATTAGGTAGTCAAGTATCTTTTCTCGCAGCCCAGCCTTTAAGTTATTCGCATCAAGAATTATTAGGCCAAATTTCTTATTGTTAATTTCTTCTATAAAAGCCATAACCCCTCCTGGACCCAAACCTTCATTAATTGGTATGCTTGGACATCTAAACTGGCTCCATCCACCTCTAGCATCAAGGAATTTAAGTTCTCTAATTTTCTCTAGAACAACATCAACTCCTCTAAGTAAGCTTAATGCGTTTTCAGTACCTTCCTTTGTTTCTATATATGCCAAAGGGGCAGAAAGAGAATTATGTGCATCAACAAGCAAACCATCAAACCCCATTCCTTTAATTTTACCGTAAGCCTCCATACCTACCCCAAAGGCAATATCATCAAAATCTTTTGGACTTCTTGTCGCTATAATCATGAGATAGTTCCCAAAGATTTGAGCAGTGTAAGTAAAATCTTCATACTTTAGTTGAATAACATCAGAGATAGGCTTATCTGCGTGAATTTTTTCCTCCTCTTCTAGCAAATTCTCTATTAACCTATATACTTCATTCCTAGAGGGTAGATTTTCTCCATGAGAGCAAGTTCCGTGAAGCTCAAATGCGTATTTTCCGCTTTTTGTTAGAAAGGTATTTAGAAGAATATACGGCAAATTTGAACTTCCAACATCAAGCAATGGTCCAGGATGTACATAAGAAGTTATGAGTAAAAGTTCCTTTCCATTATCTTCTCTTCTTATTTTCACTATGCCCATTGGAATATATCTTTCGAAAGATATACTTTCAAGCTCTTTTTCTAGGTATTCATGCTCTTTTTCAAACCAAGAAAAGAAAAATCCCCTTAATCCATTAATCGCATTCATATCTGAGCCGACTTTTCCTAAATACAGAGGTATGTAAACACTAAGAAAAACCCCTCCTGCAAAAAAGAATGTCAGAATAAAGAGTAAAAATGGATTGGGAACATGAAAAACTCTTGCGGATGGATAAACAAAGTAATCAATGATTATTATTAAAATTGGTATTATTGAGCTCTTCCACAATGCTCCGAAGAATCTTTCATCAATTGTAAGTACATATCCTGTTATGAGAGGGACTGCCATTACTAGGCCAAGAGCGTATGTTTCAAAACCCATTCCTAAGTAAGGGCTAAGTTCATAGAAGAATCGAGAGAGCATTAATAAGAACCAAAAACCTATTGCAGAACCTAAACTGAAAGTTAAAGATCTATTTAATTTAAACACCGTTTTCCTCTTCGGGCTGAATCTCGCAAAGAGAAATGAATTCAGAGAACCGCCTAAAATAGAAATGAAAGAAACAATAACAATTGCTTTTATTAGGGAAAATATTGATAGTTCGCCCATTAGAGATGTAAGTAGTAGGGAAAGTATAGGAATTAAACCAACATTTGCTAAAAATATCTTCCATGTCGCTGGAAAGTCGAAGAGAAATCTGTATTCCCAATACATCTTTTTTCCAATATTTATCTTGTCTTCCTCAGAAATCCGTTTTATCATTTCCTTTCCCTATCTGGGCTCACGTGAACATTATTCTTTCTAAAAAGACTGTATAAATGTTTTCCTGGATCAAATCATAATTATTAAAGATTTTCGGGAGCGACAGATAAAAGAAACTTATTACCAATGCGAACTCTCTTAAGATATTTTCTTGCCCTCTCATAGCTTTCAAATACTATTTTCTTAGGAGTAACTGGCAAGTCTCTCATCATAAAATCGGGGTGAAATATTAAAAGCGAGTAAGGAATCTCTGGATCTATAGATGCAATAAATTTAGCTATTTCTTCGACATCTTCAGGCATTATATATCCTGGAACTAAAAGAGTTGTAGCTCCTAGAATTGGGACTTCGGGTCTCTCATGCCAGAATTCATCATATAACATCTTAAAGTTATCAAAAACAGCGTCATTTGGAACTCCAGATAGTGCGTAATTAAGCTTAGAGTTAGGTGCTTTTAGATCAAATTTTATCATCCCTCCGCTTTGTAAGACCTGCTCTCCAACTTTTCTTACTAGATGTTTATTACCAGCACCGTTCCATTCATAGCAAATTCTGATGATTCTATTTCCTTTCTCTCTCAGAATTATGTCATTGACTCTAATCGTAAATGGTAGGTGAGGCTCTGGACTCCCTCCAAAATAACATATACATGTGATTTTCCGATTCTTTAAGACAACCTCAGCAAGTTCTTCTGCAGAAATTCTATGTGCGCTAGATAAATCCTTATGCTCCCAATTCTGGCAATACAAACAGGAAAAATTACAGCCATAAAAGAAAACAGCCAAATTATAATAGCCATATTCGGGTCCAGGTCTTACAGCAAATTTAGGATATCCTAATCCAGTACCAGCTGGACAAACCCAAGCAAGACAACAGTTAGTAACATGTGGGTCGAGATAAGCATAAGCTAAGGCTTTATTAGGGGTAGCAAACTGAATTAATTTTCCATTTTCATTATATCTTAATCCGCAATATCCCACTTCACCTTTACCAATCTTACATTGATTTGAACATAAATTGCATAGAATTCCCTTAGGATTCTTAGGGGGATGAGGTGGTAAATTATATCTCATTCTCACCCGATAGTGTGCTGCATCAATGTATTTTTTCGCTTCGTCAAAATTATTTATTATACAATCTCTGCATACCTTTAATACTTCAGCAACTGGTTTTATCTGCCCGCAAACTTCACATTTTCTTTTAGGCATTTCTCTTGGTATGTCGAAGAGCATATTTAAAACCGTTCATAATAACTCCTCTTTAGAATAAAAAGGCAGAAAAAGTAATTAGGTTTTCCTTATGGATATTCATAAAATAAAAGCTGAAATTAGAAAGCAGATTTGGGAAGAAATGGAAAGAAAAAATATAGCTAGATTTCCCAGACCGGTGTTTGGGAGGATTCCAAACTTCATAGGTGCTGAAATAGCTGCTGAAAAATTAAGAAGATTGAAAGAATGGGAAAAGGCTGAAGTAATATTTGTTAATCCTGATTCTCCGCAGAAACCAGTAAGAGCTAATGTATTAAGAGATGGCAAAACACTAATTATGGCCTCACCAAGAATCAAGAAAGGTTTCATTTTAATTGACAGTAAGAAAGTTCCCCTCAATAAGATTGAATACGCAGCTACGATTAAAGGTGCATTCAGATTTGGAAGGATTGTGCACCCCTCAGAAATCATGGTAGATATGAAAGTAACTGGATGTGTGGCTGTTGATAGGAAAGGCGGAAGATTAGGAAAAGGTCATGGATATTCGGATATAGAATACGGAATTTTAAGAGAATACGGTGCAATCGATGAAAAAACACCAATAGTAACGACAGTTCATGATATTCAAATCGTTGATTACATCCCTATGACCGAACACGATATGCCAGTAGATATAATTGCCACACCAACGCAAGTAATCTATACGAATACAAAGTATAAAAAGCCCTCTGGAATCAACTGGTCAGAAGTAACGAAGGAGATGTTAGAAAGCATTCCACTTCTTAAAGAATTAGCTGCAAAACTTGGAAGGGATTTAAATAAGAGCTAGGATTGCTTGTGTTGCCACATATAATGCTGGTACTCCGAATGTTTCGAACATAATCTCTGCCATTCTAATCCTATTCTCTTTAGGTTGTAAGGGAGCCTCAGTGAGAAGAACAGGATACTCCTAAGGATTAACCTTACAGAACGTTTTTTAGCTTTAAGAAAATAACTAAAACAAAAAGTAAAAATTCTGGATAAGGGTAAGCTTAGACTGTTCTTAGAATTGATTCTGGACCGACCTCTCTCCACTCTTTCTGAGTAACAACAAGCTTCTTAAACGCTGGTAATGACGCTAGAATCGCTCCTCCGATCCAGACAGCATACTCTCTATGTTCTGGGGCCTCCACTCTAACCTTATCCTTTGCGGCTGAAGGTACTAACTCTCTAACCTCCTTCTCTAATCTCTCTGCAAAGTTCGGAATTAACGTGTTTCCTCCAGAGAGTACAATGTTGCTGTACATATTAGGTCTTACATCAATGTCAGTTGCCATGATTGAGTCATATACTAGCTCATGTAATGGAAGATCCTCTAATCCAACCCAAATTGGATGATACATGATCTCTGGTGCCTGGAATCTCTCTTCAACAATCTCTAAGATGCTTCCATCTGGAAGCTCATATGTTGCAGCAATTGCCTTTGGCATCTTTTTAGCCTTCTCAAGCTCCTGCTTGTAATCAAGAGCGAAGTAACAGAGCTTCTCTTTGATGTCTCTGACAATCTCCATCTCTGCAGAGCTTCTGAAGTAGTATCCTCTGGCTGTTAATAACTTTGCTAGGTATTCTGTAATATCCCTTCCAGCAAGGTTAAGCCTTCTGACAGCATGCCTTATCAAGAATCCCTCCTGAATTGGGACGACGTGAGTTACTCCGTCTCCGCTGTCCACGACTAAACCAGTAACTTTACCAGCAGCGTATAGAGCTAGGATTGCTTGTGTTGCCACATATAATGCTGGTACTCCGAATGTTTCGAACATAATCTCTGCCATTCTAATCCTATTCTCTTTAGGTTGTAAGGGAGCCTCAGTGAGAAGAACAGGATACTCCTGAGGATTAACTCTGAGTTCTTTGTAGAAGATATGTGTAATAATCTTCTCCCAGCTCTTCCAATCGGTAATAATACCATGTCTGACGGGCCAGACTAGACGCATAACTCCTCTCATGTGAACAGCTTCTCTTCCAACATAATATTCTAGAGCATAAGATTCAGCTTCAGGCATAACAACTTCGTATTTTGGATACCCTACTACTGTTGGAAATACACTTCTAGGCCATTCTTCTCCTGCAAATCCTACTTTGGTAAATCCAGTACCTACATCAATAACTATAGTTTTTTGCTCCATCCATGGTTCTGACATCAAATTTCACCGTAAATATTCTCGAAAAGTAGTTTTGATTCTGCATATTTTATAGCACTTTATAGCCTTTATAAGTTTAAGCTAATCATGTCCGATTTTTATTTCAGTGCCTATCAAAGTTTATTTCTTCATTTTAAGATTTAAAGAAGCATATTTTCAGAGTTTTTGTTCTAAAAGTTTCTAATGTTTTCCATACCAGAAGGTTTCTATACAAATGGAATATCTTTTGGTTTAAAAAGTAGTTGAAAGTCTTAAAGATGATGGTGCTAAACGTTGATTGAAGGAAAGTTTAATCCTATTGAATTACTCGAAAATAAGAGGAAACTTCTGCTGGAATTCGGATCTAGACTTTCTGAAAGTCAACGAATTAAAGTATTGAATGATCCTCATGCTAAGAGAAGTCCTAGATGGTGCGGAATGACGATTCATGTCACCATCAATTGTCCATTTGGGTGTGTTTATTGTTACATTGAGGATATGGGGTTTAAGTTCGGAAATCCAAAGCCGTATCCATTATCTGGAGCGGAGCTAGTTTATGCTCTTCTTAATAATAAATACTTTCTTCCTGGAAAATTTGGAACTTTAATAGCTGTTGGCTCTGTTTCAGAACCATTTATATTTCCTAATAAAGCATTAGAATACCTTGAAAATTTAGCAGAGTTAGGAAATCCAATTCAATTCTCAACGAAACAATACATCTCGTCTTCTTTAGCAGAAAAAATTGCTAATATATCGAAGGAAAAGGGAGCACCAATAAATCCTCTAGTTACAATCATAACGCTTAGTAAGGCAAATACTCTTGAGAAATACGCCCCAAGTCCAGAGAAAAGATTAGATAGCATTAAGAATTTGAGAGATGCTGGTTTAAAGCCTGTTTTATTCTTAAGGCCAGTCATACCAGGAATAAATGACAGAGAAATTCTTGATGTATTGAAAGCTGCCAAGGATGCAGGAGCTTATGGAGTTGTTATAGGTGGGTTTCGAGTAACTATGAAGATATTAAATAGGTTAAAAGAGGCTGGTCTCGATGTTTTTGAGATTGTTAGAAGAATGAAGATCATTGATAATAAACAAAGACTGGTTCCTTTTCCAGAAAAGAAGAGAATTATTGAACAATCGAGAAAGATAGGGCTTATTCCTTGGGCTTCCACATGCTGTGCAAATGCATGGAATGCAAATGTTCCATGTCCTTCTGTCTGCTTTATTGACGGAAAATGTACAAGATGTCCAAATGCATGTCATTTTCTTAGAGATTCTCCCGATGAAAATTTGGTCATGGAAGCGCTTAAAAGATTAGGAATAAAAGCAAAAATTAGAAATAAATTTGTTTTAATCGATAAAAGCGAAGAGAGACAAATTGAGTTTTTGGTAAGGACAATTAGCAGACGAGGTGTTAAATTCGTTAAGTTAAGGTAGCAGACACCAGCTCAACATTTTTACTATGTTACTACTAGAATTTTCTATTAGCCTTTCTATGGGTAATTGCTATGGATGAGTTGGATAAGATTATAGAAGAAATTCCTGAGGAGGATATCTCCCCAGAGGAAAGAGAGATGTTTCTTAAAATTAGGAAGGAGATTGAGGAGGATATGAGGAAGGGCAGATATATAATCGTGAATGGAATGACTAAAGAGGAATTTCTAAACATTTTTAGAAAAATAAAAAACAATGACTAAGGCAGTATCTTCTCACACATAGATTCACATACTTTATAATCTTCTCCCTTCTTAAATAAAATAATTTACAAATTCTAAAAGAACTTTGGTTCCTAAATCTTTATTCTAAACGAGTTCCTGTAATCCGTTTGAAAGATTTCATGAATAAAAGAAAAAAGAAAATAACTTCCTATTTCATGAACTTCTCTTCCCATTCCTTCAGATGTTGTACGCTTTCCTCTATGCTAGCGAATCTTTCCCTTACCGCCTCCACATCTTCTCTAGTGACTTTCTCTCTACCATTTAATTTTGCTCTTTCATATGCCGGTGCCATTAATTGTACAGCGTATCTAAGCGAAATCTCAGATCCATACCTTACTAATAACTCCAGAGCTTCATCTTCGAGCGGAATGTTCTCCTCTTTTGCTCTAATCTTGATTATCTCACGAATTTCGTCTGGAGCATAGGGATACGTTGGTATTATTAAAAGTCTATCTAGTAAGTCCAGCGGCATTCCGTGAGGTGACTTAATATCCGTCCCGCGAATAGTTGTTATTCCTCTATTAGAAGCCATTATAACAATCGGAGCCAGCTCGCTCTCCAAAGCACGATTTAGAAACGAAAACGATTCAATATCAAGCATATGAATCTCGTCGATAAATAGAACACCTGGAATAATCTCAGCAGTTCCCTCTTCCACTCTTTCTCTAACTAGTTTATCTACCTCTGCTCTTGTTTCTGGATCGATTTCTTTTTTCTCCTCTCCTCCTCCAAAAAGTAATGAGAAGAATCCTCCTCCGCTTCTTTGTCTATGTAATAATTCATCTAAAGCATCAAGCGTTGTTGTCCATACGAACTCTCTTTCCTTCTCCACGGGTCCTGATGGTACCGGTACAACTCGCATTCTTCCTATATCATAACCAAGTTCTTTTGCAGCTTCTTCACTAATTCCTAATACAGAAACGCGACCAGATTCCTTATCTATCATTATTACTGTTCCTTTTTCAACTCCTCTAGAAATTAATTCTTCTGCTATTTCTGGTCCGACTCTGAATGAAAACTTTTCATCCTTAGTTCTAAGCGTTATTTTCGCATTTTTAACAACCTTCTGGTATGGGTTAAATGGATGAGGAACAAAGTGAGGTTCGAACTCTACTACTTCGCCTTCTAGAACCATTCTTTTTTCCCTAAATCTTACTCCAATAGCTTTTCTTAGGGCTTTCATAAGAACTTCTGTTTTCTTTACCTCTGCACTATAAATTTCAGAGCCGCTTAATTGAACAAAAGGAACATCTGGTCCTAATTCCCTCGCAATAGCGATAGCAATTGCTGTTTTTCCGGTCCCGGGTGGACCAGCAAGAAGAATTGCTCTTCCAGCGAGCTTTCCTGATTTAATCATTCTTACTACTAAACCTGCAGCCTCTCTCGCTTTTATTTGACCGACGAGACCATCTGCTACTTTTTTAGCCCTACCTTTCTCATCCAATCCAAGACCTTTGATGTGGCTATGAGCACCGATTCTGATAAATGTTCTAGAAGACATTTTTTACACCTCTTATAAATTAGAATTAATTGGTAGTGTGGGTCTCCTAAATTAGAATTAATAATTCTCATTACTCTAACTTAGCTAATATTTTTATCTTTATGGTTTTTAGAGTCTTGTATTTCATTATAGTGAGTGGTGCAGGAAATGGAATCAAGTCTTTTTGACCAGGAAAGATTGTTCAAAATTGCTAAAAAGATAGATGGTCAAGGTTATGGCTCAGCGTATGCATTATTAGGTGCATATGATCTGGGAGATGGAATAATTTTAGCTATAGAGAGCATACCAAAGAGACCAGATTTTCCACTGCCAGGAAAAGTCTCTCTATTTCTTCCCTTCAATCTTCTTGGATACAACAAAGAGATAATCTTGAAGGATGAATTAGCAGTAATCGCTGCGAAACATTTCTTTGCTGAGCTAACATATCAGAACCTGAGATATATAGGGAGAAATTGGCTTTTTTTAGAACCTCCTGGCCAGGCTATGCTCGATAGAAATTCTATTGAAATTTATGATGAGGGAATAAAGATTAATGTCGCTTTTTATCCTCCTCTAAAAACGAAAAGGAAATTATCTGGTGGGAAAATAAGAAGACTTTTTGGAGAAAGCCTGAATTTGCTTATAGAAAGGATCAAGGCTACTAATAAAAAGAGGGAACTTCTAGAGAAAATGATAAAACTTATCAAGGCCCAAGAATACCTAAGAAGAAAGCTTGATGAGGAGGGTTTTGTAGCTTTTATTGCCGATGGCTCAATTCTTCCTCGCGAAGGAAATAGTGATAGGCCGCTTAAAAATGCTATACCATTCGAAGTTCCAGAAAAACTGAAGACTTCATTTAAAGTTCCTCATTTTGGAGAAATTACTGGATTAGCAATTGAAGCTGGAAAAGTTATATCCTTTGCTGGTGCTAATTTCCACGGAAAAACTACAATTATAGAAGCTCTAATGCAAGGACATTATAATCACGTTCCGGGTGATGGGAGAGAATTTGTTATAACAGTTGATGAGCTTCCTCTCATAGCTGTGGAGAATAGAAGAATTGTGCGTGGAGTAGATATTTCCTTCTTTATGAGAAGTCTTCCAGGGGATGTTGATACATCGTTTTTCACAACAAACGAAGCAAGCGGCTCTACTTCTCAAGCAGCATCATTTATGGAGGCCTTAGAGTTGGGCGTTAGAGGAATGGTAATTGATGAGGATAGCAGTGCTGTCAATTTCCTTGTGAAGGATGTATTATTAAAAAAGATTGTTCCAGAGGATCTTGAGCCTATCACACCGCTAGCAGAAGTAGCGAGGGAGATTTCAAGAACAACAAATGCATCAATAATCTTTGCGGTTGGTGCTCTTGGAGAGCTTGTAAGAGTGTCTCATGTAACATACATCGTTAGTAATTTTAAAGTTTCAGATAAGATTGAAGGAAGCGATAGCGCTTCCCTAGATTCGTATCTTCCACGAGACGCGCTTAGACTCATGAGAGACGAGTTTTTGAAGGAAATCAAAGCTATAAAAATTAAGATCAGCAGGGAAAAGAAAATCAAGATTAACAGAAGATTTGTCAGTTCTGAAAGTCTTCCTGTAATGCGAGCTAAGTCCTATAGCTATGATGAAATTGTTTTCACAAGCATGGGAAGAAGAGTCATTGTTGATTTAAGAGGATCGATTAGGAAAACCTTGAAGGAGAGAGCTCAAGTTAGAGCGCTAGCATATGCTATTGAAAAAATAAGGGTCTTTATGAGCGAGAAAAAAACATTAAAGGATGTTGTGGTAGAGCTTATTCAGAAGGTAAGAGATGAAGGGTTAGATATTCTAAATCCAATGCCAGAATATTTTCTAAACTTTGCAATGTTCACTAAATGGCAACTATTCTATGCGATATCAAGGTTGAGAAATTTGAAAGTGTTGAAATGAGAAATAATAAAATGGCAGAAAGCGAAAAATTTGCTTTCTTCTTTTCACCCTAAAATTGAAGCTATTTCTGTTCTTGGAATGTCATCATCAACTCTGTGATACTTCTGAAGTTCTACTTTAACATCCTCTTCGTTTTGAATTACCTTTCCTGCTCCACCGAATAATTTCCAGTTCAGCATGTGTGCAAGCCTTGCTGCTCTGAACTTATCCGTTACCTTTGCTTTCCTCCCGCTCCAAAGGAAAATTTTTCCTCTAACATCATCTATAAAGACTGCCGTAACATCTTCTTTAAGAAGCGAGTTCGGAGAGTTATCCTTTGCAGAAATGATTTCTCCTCTAGATATGACTATTCCTCTTAAGGCCATGGCATACACCATGACTTTTTGTTGAATTTTTCACCTTAAACTTTTCTATTCTTCAAATAAAAACAAATATGCAAATATTAACTTACCGTTATACCTCTCTAATAGCTTTAAGGTTGTCATGCGATTAGTGTTAAGACTTAGAGGTGAGTGTATTTGGTTAAGCAAAATAAGGTAAAAAAGACATTCATAAGAGCAGTTCAAGAGGGTTTATGGTATGAAGTAATCGCCGTTAGTGAGAGTAGTAACCCGAATATTGATAAGGAAGCTGAAGTTGTGGCTAGATTTGAAATTGGATTCGATGAAAATGCTAAGAAGTTTAAGCTCAAGAAAATCAAATTTGGGAATAACACGTCTAAGAAGGAATGGTCAATAATAATGAGCTACGTGAGGGAATTCATTGATTCTCTGAATGAGTGAAATGATCTCATCTATTTTTCTTTTTGCGTTAAAGATGAAATTTTTTCTCGGAACTTTAATGATTTTTATCTGCTTTGTTCCTTTGGCATCTTCAGGTGTTATGATGAATATCTGTTTTGCGTAGATAATTTTTGCAATTTTCCTAATTTTTAACAGATGTTCAGTTAAGTTACTTTTAATGGCTGCTATGAGATACTTATCGTGAATTACTAAGAAGCTTTCATTATCAAGAGGATAAAACTTTGAAAATCCTAAGTTCTTTACGCTTATCCTTGTATTTCCTGCATCTTTGTGAACTTTTTTCTTATCCCTAAGCAAACTGGCTAAAATTGGATCGACTATGTGATATTCACCATTCTTTTCGTATATGAGCCCAATTTTCAGTAAATTATCAATGTCATTTGGTTCTTCTCCTCTAAGTATATCTACAAGTTTCCCAATAATATTCCGATCAATGAACTTTTGATAGTCTCTTAAATAATCAATTGCTAATCTTTGTAAAATTCTTTTTACGTGACTTTGAGACATAATGTGAATTATAAGATCTCTAGATAAGAACATGCGATTGTTTACAAAAAAGACGTAATTTAGGATTATTGAAATATATGATAGGAAACCTCCCGTGAGTTGAAGAATTATTCTTGGTACATTTTTACTATAAGACAAGCCATGATAATCGAGTAATTTCGCAATTTTTTCTACGGTTAATGGCTTAATAAAAATAATTCTGGAATCATCTAAAGGGACTAATGAAGAATAAGTAATAGCCTTCTCAACGATAGTTTTAGGCGCTAAGTGGGCATCATCAACAAGAACTTTTTTATCTCCTATTTCAGAGGTGAACGGGTATCTAAAAATTATAGAATTTTGCATCCATTCTTGGTGCGATATTAGGTCAAGTATTGTGCTTTTTCCTACACCTCTAAGTCCGATTATAGCAATTTTTTCTTCTCTTTCAATGAACTTTTTTATGCTTTTTACTGCGTCTTCAAATAGCACAAAGAACACCAAAGAATAGAGCTAAAGAATCATTTTAGTAATTTGCAATAAAGAAGAAAGGGAATATTGTTGAAATACTAAAAATAAATTGTTTTAGATTGGAATTCTTGGATCCTCCTTATGAATCTTTACAACAAGTGAGCTTGAAGTTCTCTCTACTAGATTTGTATCAAGAAGTTCCCTAATAAAATCAGAGAAGCTCTCCTCTGTAGCAAATCTTGCTACAACCAAAATATCATATTCCCCAGTAATTTCATAGACATAATTAACATTAGGCTTTGATGCTAGATAGTTAGCAAGCTCATCGAGCTTTCCCGGCTTAGCTTGAATCATTATTGAAACACTTACAGGAAAGCCTAATGATTTATAATCAAGTAGAGGAACAAAACGTTTAATGACGCCCATGCTCATTAATTTTTCAACTCTATTCTTTACTGTAGCTGGTGATTTACCTATTTTTTCAGCAATATCTTTGTATGCCATTCTTCCATCTTCTTGTAATAGTTTTAATATTTCCCTATCAACTTCATCAAGTTTCGTCATTTTCATACACCAAAGTAAAAATATCTAAAAAATTTGCATACCCTATTGATGATTCTTATATGCATGTCTATTATAAAAATAGGAAACAAATACATCGTCACTTACGATGATTACTATTAAAATTGGCTAAATATTACGAAACATGCTTCCTCTTACGGTCTTTAATCCTTATAATGAATGTTGCCTTTAAATAGGTGCTACTAACATACTATCTTTAAAAGAGAAAATGATTGGTGAAATGAATTGCTAGATATAATCCTTATCGCTTTGGTTGGATTCGCTGTAGGTTTTACATTAGCATGGTTATTCTTTGTTAGGCCTGATGAAATTACGCTTAAAGTTCTTGATCATCTTGTTAGCAGATACCTTGATGAGAGAACTTTTAGCGTTGATAAAATTGCACAAGAGCTTGGGATGGATAAAAAGGTGGTAGAAAAAGCCATAAAGAAGTTAGAGAGAGCTGGAATAGTTGCTAAAATACCAAAAAGAGGATATTTTTTGCAAGATCCCCTAGTTTTCTTAAGCCCAAAGGATTATGAAAAAGCACTAAGATTGACGAAGGATGACAATATCCTTTATGGAGCATATCAAGCCCCTTATAAGGTTAGTCTTGCATACATCATAGCCCAACTTTTCGTTGTAATCTTAGCTGTCGTCTTTTCTGCATTTGCATACTTTAATATCTTTGGAGTTGGCGATATGGTAAGGGGGTTCCTACCCGAAAACGCTTCTTTAGAGCTATTCTTGCTATTTATTATTGCCCTCGCAATAATTGTAGCTGACGTAATTAATAACTTCTTTAGATGGCTTACGAGAGAGAGATATAGCGTAATCGTTGGATTCTATAGTGGGGTTAGCTATGATGTCTCAGTTACAGATGAACTTTCTGGAAAAATACCAAGAGGTGCTATCGCTAATGTTGATATAAATGTTAATTGGATCCAGAAACTGAATAATTTCTTTGGAGGAGTTCCTGTCGGTGATGTAATAGTCTACGTTAGAGGAAGGAAAACTCCAATTGTATTTAGATCAGTTCCATATCCTAGAGAGTTATATTATGTGTTGAGGTCAATTCAGCTAGGTTCGTTGCAATGGAGGAAGAAGCATGCGAGAACATTAGCGTTATGGAGAATGGGATGGTTCCCCTTCTATGGTTACGGGGGTAGAAGGAGGAGGTGAAGTATATGTCTGAAGCTGAAGAGTTAAGGTTTGAGTTATTAGAAGAGATAGAATCAGCTTATAGGCCTCCCGTTACAGTCCAATTAGTTTTATACTCTATAATTTTGATAGTGACGACAGTAGTTTTATTATTTTCGCCGTTTTCCTTTGATCTAAAAATATTAGCATTTCTTTTCGTTGCAACGTATTTTTATCCACTGACAGTAAAACTGCGTGGTAAGATAGCGGGATCAATAGCTATAGGCTTGTTTGCTAGCACAATATCTGTTCTTTTTTACTATTTAATAACAAAAATTCAGGAATTCACGATTGGAAATATAGCAATGCTTATAATTATAATGGAGATCCTTGGTGTAGAACTATTACATCACGTCTCTGAAAGGCTTAAGTTTGGTAGAAATAAGATATTGTGGATAGCTGATGCTATACTAACCGCGATATTCTTCGGCGCGATGTATGAATTCCTCGCATTCTTCTTTAAACTTGATATATTTTTAACTCTTCTAATAGACGCTGCTTTATCGCTTTTATTCTTCATAGCAGTAATTCCTGAAAAACCCTTCTAAAATTTTTTATTTTTTAGAGAGACAAGGAAGTGTTCTGAAATTCCAAAAGAAAAGAAATAAAAAATTCTTTTCACCTTCAATCAAATCTCATTAGTCTAGAATAAGGTGCTTTACATTGGACAAGATAGACTACCTATTCTTAACGGGAATTTTCGGCTCTCTTATTATAGGAACTATACTAACTTATGCGTTTTCGATTCAAGCTCCGAGTACTGGAACATTCTTAACAGCATTAGAATTTGTCAAGAATGTTATAGAATTTATTGGTTACCTAGGGATTTTCTTACTTGCTTTCTTAGAAATAATTTACCCTCCAATTCCAGGAGAACTTGTTCTTCCATTTGTTGGCTTTTTAGTAGCTGAAGGCAAGCTTAATTACATTCTTTCAGTTCTAATGGCTACCTTAGGAAACGTTCTTGGCATGTTCTTTATTTACCTACTAAGCATGATATTGGGAAGACCTTTCATAGAAAAATATGGGAAGTATTTTTTAATGGATAGGAGACATTTAGAGATGTCAGAAGAACTTTTTGATAAGTATGGGGAAATAACTGTCTTATTTGGGAGAATGCTTCCTGCGTATAGAGAATTAGTTTCAGTACCAGCTGGTCTCGGAAGAATGAAGCCCTTGAAATTCCTAATATTTACATTCATAGGCCTGTCTCTTATACACATCTGACGCTGCCGACGAATTAGACGGTGTAGATCTCGGTGGTCGCCGTATCAT
>CBDULE010000007.1:0-19215 GCA_965367995.1 uncultured archaeon
GAAGATGTAGTTGAATTAAAAGGGAACAAAAAACGAACAGTGAAAAAGAGATTTTTACCGGGTTATGTTTTAATAGAAATGGACATTGATTTACGAAAAAAACCTAAATTTTATTCTGCTCTTGAAACCGCACGGCAACTGAAGAAACCATTTCGTCAGGTAAGAAGGGCTTTTGAAAAAGCAATAAAAGGCTTGCCATATTCAATGAAAGCAATGCTATTACAATTTTTCGCGAAAATAGAGACAACAAAAAAGGCATTAGCATTTGTTCATTATGATGCAAAAAAAGGATGGAGTTTTGAAAAAATAAGAGAACCTCGTCTGTGGTATTGGCTGTGACATGATGAGCATCACTATAAATTTAAATAATGCAAAAGCGCTTGTTGATGATGTAATTCAATTAATGTCAAACAATAAAGTAAAACATGAAGTAAAAGAGCGATTAAAAGAATTTTTACTAATCAAGAATTCAAACGAAAAGCGATGGTTTTTAGAACTATGCTTTTGTATTCTTGCAGCTAATTTCAATGCACAACGTGCGTGGTATCTAGCAAACAGATTGTTTGAAACTGGAATTATATTCAATGGAACTATAGAACAAATCGCACAATTGTTACGAAACGGAGGACACAGATTTTGGAAAATACGATCATCATACATAGCAGAAGCGAAAAAATACCTAGGAAAATTAAAGTCAACAATCCTCTCTATGAGACCAGAGATCGCCAGAAAATGGTTAGTTAAGAATATAAAAGGAATTGGGTTAAAAGAGGCAAGTCATTTTCTCAGAAATGTAGGAGTTTCCTTTGAGTTTGCTATTCTCGATAGGCACATTCTAAGGACATTAGCAAACTACAAAATAATCTCTTTCATTCCAAAGAGACTAAGCGAAAGAATATATCTCGAAATTGAGAAAGCATTTAAGAAAATATCGAGAATGCTAAGCATAACACCAGCCGAACTTGATCTTTATTTATGGTATATGCAAACTGGAATAGTTTTTAGATAGGAGATGGGGGTAATAATGAAAACAAAACCAAGAATACCAAGGGGATTCCGTGACTTTCCACCAGATATCATGATTTTACGCAAATATGTGATAAACAAAATAGAAAATGTTTTCATCAAATATGGATTCGATCCGATAGAAACACCAGCAATCGAATTATGGGAAGTGCTCTCGGGCAAATATGGTGGTGAAGCTGAGAAATTAATATGGAAATTCCAAGATACGTATAGTGGAGAATGGTATGGGCTTCGCTATGATTTAACAGTTCCCCTCGCTCGATTTGTTGCATTAGTACAATTACCAAGACCATTCAAAAGATATCACATAGGAAGAGTTTGGCGCCATGAAAGACCGCAGAAAGGAAGATACAGAGAATTCTGGCAAGCGGATGCAGACATAGTTGGTTCACCATATCCAGAAGCTGATGCAGAAGTAATATCCCTCACAATCGATGCATTTTTAGAACTTGGTTTCAAAAATTTCATCCTAAAACTAAATGATAGGCGATTACTAAGCGGAATATTCGAAGAGGAGCTCAAATTAGCAAAATACGGAGAAAAAAAGATGCTCGAAATTTTCAGAGCAATTGATAAACTAGACAAAATAGGAATAGAAGGCGTTGAAAATGAGTTAAGAAAGATAGGGCTAAAAGATACAGAGATCACAAAAATACGCGAAATAATTGCAATTCATGGAGAAACAGAGGAAATACTTTCACAATTACTAGAAAAGTTTGGAAGGAACGAAAAAGTAAAAATCGCGATAGATCACATAATGCAAATACTCGACAACATTCCAAAGGACTTATTGAAATTTATTCAATTCGATTTGAGCTTGGTCAGAGGATTAGATTACTACACAGGCCCTTGCTGGGAGATAGTAATACCAGATGTAAAAATTGGCTCACTATCCGGGGGAGGAAGATATGATGACCTCATTGGAATATACACGGGGGAGAAAATCCCAGCTACAGGAACATCACTTGGAGTAGAGCGCATAATAGATGCGGGATTAATATTAGAAATATTCAAACTGAACAGAAAAACGTATACAAAAGTATTCATAGTCACCATTGATAAAAAATATAGAAAATATGCAAATGAAATAGCACGTATCTTCAGAATGCACGGAATACCGACTCAAATAGACTTAATGAGAAGAACATGGAGAAAACAAGTAGAATACGCGAAAAAGAAAAGAATAAAAGTCATAGCATTTATTGGTGAAAAGGAATCAAAAACAAGAACAATAACTATTCACATACCAGACGAAAACAAACACTTTGACCAAATATCAGTTGAAAAAGCAATAGAAATCATAAAAGAAATCTAAAAAGAAATTCAAGAGGACACATTGGTTCAAAAACAGGATTCTAGATGGTGGCGGGGGCGGGATTCGAACCCGCGACCTCCCGGTTCCACCAGTTCGGCCTAATTTCCTAAATGATGATTATGAGCCGGGCGCCCTAGCCGCTAGGCCACGGGCCCACCTTATTTCTATGACTCATATTTTAAGAAAGTTTTTAGATTTTAAACTTTTCTCGTGGATTTGCTCTTAAATTTTACCTCAGATGCACTATGGAAGAGGTCTAAGCGGATTTATGAGATTATAGACAATCACCCATAATAGTAGAACCGCTATTATGTAGGAAAAAGTCCCATCCCAAAGTATTAGCTTAAGGATGTTTACTTCTTTTAGTTTTGGAAGAAGCTCTCTAGCTAAGAAAATATAAACAAATAGTATGCCTATCGCTATTAATATGTAGAGAATGCCTCTCAATTGTAATAGGCCAAATATTGTTCCAACAATCATCCCGATAACTATTTTAATAATTATGAATTTATGCTCTAATAACTCCATTCGGAGTATCTCTTCGTCGCTCATGACCATCTTAATCACCAGGTGTGTAGCTAATGGCTATTAATGATAATGAGTTTAAAAATCTGAGGCTTGGGCGTGATGAATCATTATCGTCTCCAGATGTATTAGCAATTGTGAGGGAGCTCAAAGTCATTGAGAACTGCTTCATCGATAACCTTTATCAGGATGAGGATAAAATAGGTTTGAAAATTAGATGTAAGGGTACGAAGTATTTTCTAGTTCTCCAACCGTCTGTTAGAGCAAATTTCACAGAAGTTGCATATGATTGGAAAGCAACGAACTTTATTATGATGATTAGAAAACACCTAAAAGGAAAAAGGATTGAAAGAGTCCACCAACACGAGTTTGATAGGATAATTGAAATCGAAGTTGAAGGTGGCTATAAAATTATCACTGAGCTCCTAAGAAAAGGTAACTTTATAGTTGTTAAAGAAAATCGAGTTCTTTTCGCTTTAAGGCATGTTCATATGAAAGATAGAGCGATATACCCTGGTGCTGAATTTAGA
This sequence comes from uncultured archaeon, assembly GCA_965367995.1. Lineage (GTDB taxonomy): Archaea > Asgardarchaeota > Njordarchaeia > Njordarchaeales > Njordarchaeaceae > Njordarchaeum. The sequence continues at coordinate 3,397 of CBDULE010000007.1, forward strand.
TATCCTCCTGGGAGCCCTCAAGATCCTAGACAGCTGAGCCTAGAGGAATTTGAGAGCGTAATTATGCAGGGAAAAAATATTCTAAGAGGTCTTCTCAAGCTTGGATTAGGAAGAAAATATGCTTATGAAGCGCTATTTCTAACAAAAATAAGTCCAAATGCTGATATTAATAGCATCCAACACGACAAGCTTGTAGAGCTGTATAAGAATATAAAAGATCTCCTAAACGAAATTGAAAATCATGAAATCGGAATCATTTATCTGCTTGATGAAAAGCCTTACATTTTTTCGCCAATTCAACTTGAAATTGCAAAGGTTCTAAACTTATCTGAAAAGAAATATGAAAGTTTCAGTAAGGCTGTCGATAACTTCTTTATTTGGCTTGAGAAAGAAAAACCAGAAACGGATGTTTTAAAAGAATTGAGTAAGGAACGTGAAAAATTAATTAGAAGAATAAAATCACAGGAGAATAGCATTAAGAATTTCGAAAAGAAAATCTCACAGCTCGAGAAAGTGCTCAACATAATTTATGAGAAGTATTCTCTAATCGAATCAATCCTGTCAATAATTAAGCATGCTAAAATAGAAAAAGGACTTTCGTGGGACGAGATACGTACTAAGATTGAGGAGGGGAAGAAGAAAGGAATAGCATCTGCTAAAAAGATAGAGAAGATATCTGATGATGGAACTATTGTGATTCGATTAAATGGAGAAAAAATATCAATTAACTTTAAGGAATCCCTCGAGAATTATATTTCAAAAATTTATGAAAGAATAAAGAAGTTAAAGGCAAAGAAGAAAAGGGCTGAAGAAGAGCTTGATAGAGCAAAAGAAGATCTTCAGCATTTAGAAGAGAAAATTAAAAAAGCGCTTGAAGAGGAAAGGATCATAATCAAGCTTCCACCTAGGAAATGGTATCACAGTTTCAATTGGTTTATCTCTTCAGACGGCTTTCTTGTTGTTGGTGGAAAAGATAGGAAAAGTAATGAGCTTCTAGTTAAAAAGTATCTAGAGGAGAAAGATCTTTTTCTTCATGCGGAGATTCATGGAGGCTCTGTTGTGATAATAAAAAACCCCCAGGGCAAGGATGTCCCAGAAACAACGTTAAAAGAGGCAGCAGAGCTAGCAGCTTCGTACTCAAAAGCGTGGAAAGAGGGTATTGCTGCGATAGACGTCTATTGGACTCCTGCTACAAAAGTATCCCTCACACCACCATCAGGACAATATTTGCCTAAGGGTGGATTTATAATCAGGGAGAAGAATTACATAAAGAATGTATCGTTAAAACTTGCTATAGGAGTCTTAGTAAATCAATCGGACAATGCCTTTGAAATACAGTTTATCTCTGGCCCAGTCGAAGCTATAAAGAAAATAACTAAATATTATGCTGTTATAGCTCCTGGTCATCTCAAAAAATTTGATGCGGCTAAGAGAATAATTGAAGCAATAAAGAATAAGGCGAGAGATAATCCAGTATTGTTGAAAGCTTTACATAGTCTGAAAATTGAAAAAATAATAGAGCTGATACCTGGTCCTTCCATTCTCTTAGAGGAGGATGTTTAATATGGAATTTGAAAAGCTTAAAGTTTCTGATTTTGCTAGGCCTTATACGAAAGTGAGTAAGGACGAATTAATTCAGCAAGCGTTTCTTTTACTCGAGGGAAGAAAAGAGACGCATCTGGTAGTATATGAGGACAGGCCTATTGGGATTGTGTCTTATAAAGATTTTCTTAGAATTCTTTCAGATAGGCTTAGGAGGCGTTCTCTTTCGAAATTGTATGTATCTAGTTTAATGACTGAAAAATTGAGGATTATAGATGCTGATGCATCAATAGTAGAAGCAGCCCAAAAGATGGATTTTTGGGGAATATCTAGCCTTCTTGTGAAGGAAAAGGGAAAAGTGACTAAAATAATAACGAAGAAGGATATTTTGTCAAAAGTTGATTTATTTCCAGATTTTGAGGTTAAATTTTTGATGACTGAAAACCCTAAAGTGGTGTCATCAGGATCCTCTTTAAATTATGCTGAGAGTCTAATTAGGGATTATAAAATAAGCACACTTCCCGTCGTAGAAAATGATTCTCTGGTTGGTTATCTTGACATTTATATATTCACAGCCTTCTTGATGGACGTTTTAACAAATCCTGATATCAAGCATCCTCAAAGGCTTCTTAAAGAGGTTGTAGTAGGTGATATAATGAAGGGACCATTCTTTGTTACCCCCGAGACTACTGTACGCGAGTTTGGAAAGGAAATAGTTAAGAAGAAGTATAAGGGAGCACCAGTAGTGATTTCTGAGCAAAACAAAAGAGTAATAGGAATAATTACAGAAACAGATTTCATAAAATTCTTAGCTGGAAAAAAGCAAATAGGTGAAAAGTGATTCATAACAATTCTAAGTTTATTCTATTATTTCGACCCACAATATGTTATTTCCCCTAATCAGAGATACGCCCCATCTCACCTTAGGTGTATAGTCCTCGTTAAGCTCAACGACATCAGAAAGAACTATGTTCATGTACTCATCAAGTGCTATTAGTAATCCCTCGTATATCGAGTTATCCTTGAGTCTGACCCTTATTTTCTTATTAAGCGAGTCTCTAAGCACTGCTAAGGGCAGCTTTGGCAACATAATCTACCTCTAAAATTTTTTAACCGAATAGGGATGCGAGTCCTACTATTGCTTCTTCTTCCTCTTCTTTCTTTTCTTCTTTCTTTTCCTCCTTCTTTTCTTCTTTCTTCTCTTCCTCTGCTGGAGCTGTTGGTGCTGCAGCAGCCACAGCGGCTTTTTCTAGCAAGTTCCTGAGATCCTCTGGGAGTTTATCACCATGTTCTTTTGCAATTTCCTGTAAGAGTATTAGACCCATATTGAATGCTCTCGATACAATTAACTCCACATTTTCTGGCACTATGATACCAGCCTCGGTTGCCACATTAAGCGCATTTAAATGAGCAATTGCAATAATATCTTCTATGACTTCTGGCAATGGTATTCCTGCATTTATGGTTACATTTCTAGCTGAACTAATGGCATTAAGAACCATATCCTCAAACTCAGATAATGGCTTTAGTGCTAGCTCTCCAGGTATGAAAATATTTCCATCCAATATCCCAATGATGTTTATCCTTGCTTCGAAAGGTGATATGTCAAGAATCTGCATGACCTTTACAGCTTGAGCAGATAATCTTTCTCCCTTCTTAACTAATACAGTATCCTGCATGATGAATAACTCTCCCTCGATGATTCTAACAGGTAATCCTGCAACTCTCAAATCGGTCATAACTGGACCGGGTCTTAGACCTGTTCCTCCCTTAGGAATTACAATATCAAATGGTGCCCTTTTACCCGGTCTAGGCGGAATTTTTTCAGAAAAACTATGTATAGTTTGTGCGATGTCAATTGGGTCATCGTTTGTGAATATTAGCATTCTCATGCCCGTCAAGTATTCCTTGAGTTTTGATAAATATGGCTTCTCCTTTTCCACTTGTTCTAAGGCCTTTAGAGCTAATTTGTTTTTAATGACAAGAGGTAATGCCCTATCCTTAATTGCTAATCTAGCTTTTTTCATTAGATTTGCTGGAACTTCATTGAAATCCGCAATAATTATCTTGTCATACTTTCTGAAGAGTTCTACTAACCTCTTTACTCTTTCGACTTTTTCCCTAGGTATTGGCTTTTTTCTCTTATATAAGGACAGAGTAATTGACATGGTAAAACACCATCCTACAAAAATTTACTTTTTCTTTTTCATAATTTCAACTTCCACAGGAGGTCCCATAGTAGTTTTTACAAAAACCCTCCTAATATTCTGCCAGCCTTTAGGCATCTTATTCTTAATCGCCATCACGAAAGCAGCCACATTTTCAGCGAGCTCTTCATCCTTCATCTTAATGTTTCCAATCTTAGCATGTACTGTAGGACTTTTCTGCAAACTCGCTGCTACTGTTCTTTTTGCCTCATTCACAGCATCCACTATATTAGAAGTAATTCCAACAGGTATCGGCATCTTATTTCTTGGGCTGAGGTATCTTCCGAAATATCTACCTATCAAGCTCATCAGTGTAGCACTAGCTACAAACATTCTTATTCTTCTAGCAAGTTTCTTAATCGCTCTTTTATTAGTTGAGAGTTCCTCAATCTTCGCTTTATCTATTATTATGACCTCCCCTTTCTCCTCCAAAGGCTTTAGAGGAGGTATGTGCGGATCATCAGCGAAAACTGCAATCTTATCCTTATCGCTAACTGGATGCGGTAATTTCACTTTAATTCTAAACCTATTTTCTGGGCGTCTTAAATCAATTCCCTTTAGAGATATTTGAACTTCAACAGATTCCACAAAATTCCTTTTAGGTGATATCTGTCGCATCTTTTTAATCGCTTTTAAAGCTGCTGCTTCTAATGTTTTTTCGGTAACAGCCATTGTTTTCACCTAAACCTGTCAGCATACTCTCTCTTGAGCCATTTTATACATCAATGAACAAGGTATTAAAAGATAACTCTCTATAGCTATTTATTTAGCATAGAGAATTGAGAGATAGTAGAATGATTTAAAAATTAACCTAACATGTGAAAGTATGAGTATTTAGTAAACGTGCCGCCGTAGCTCAGTTGGTAGAGCGCGGGACTTGTAATCCCGAGGTCGCGGGTTCGAGTCCCGCCGGCGGCTCCATTCTTTAATCGAATGTCTTAAATAGCTCCTTCTCAAAATCTTTTTATATTAGCCCAGCTTCCGGAACCCCGCTGGAAGAATGAAGGCGGGGTCGGCTCGGCTGGGCACAACCCCTTGCGAGAGTACCCGTGCGAATTGGCCAGGAGTATGGCCAGGATGTGCACGGGTCAGTTGCAAGGGGTACAATTATAGTGTCCATTCTAAACGCTGATCCGTGATGTTATATAAATTGTTAAAGAGGTTTTACGAAAATGGTCTGACAATTCTTTACGGCAACAGAGGGTCCGGCAAATCACTCCTTCTTTTACAACTTGCTGAAGAGTTGCAGAATGAATATGATATCCACCTAGTATTGACAAACAAGAAAAGGGATGTGGATAAGCTCAAATCTTTCTCTCTAGATGTAGCGAAAATCACAATCATTGATGAGGAGGATATTTCAGCATCCCTAGAGTCAATTATTAAGCTTATAGCTGGGAGTAATAATTTTGATATTGTGATGTTTGACGATCCATTACCGATAACTGTTCTAGTTGAAAGAGAGCTGAAATGGGATGAAGCCAGGGATCTCGGGCTATTTATGTCACTGCTGTCGCGACTGGTATCAAATTGTAGTGTGATAATGACTGTTCAAGAACATTCTTCATTTCCAGTACCAAGGAGATGGAAAATGTTCGAAGAATTTAGTGCAAAGTACATTAGAATTTACAAGAAACATAGAATTAGAGAGCTTTATGAAGCCAAATTATATGGTTTGCCAAGATATGGAGAATTTTGGGATAAATCATTAAGACCTCAAATTAAATTTAGGAAGATTGCTTCTATACGTTTATCTGGATTAAAGTTTTCGATTATCGAAGAGTAAGTGCAGGTGTGCCCCCGATGACTAACACCCGTCCTTCATCGGTATGCTATTCCAGCTTACCTTAGGCGGGCTCTCTGTCCGGGGGCCAATTATTAAGAAATATGGAAGATGACGATTTAAAAATTAAAATGGAATGGTTGGCTAAGATGCGAGAAAAAATCGAACGAGGAGTTTATCGGGAGATAATTTATGACGAGAAAAAGTGGCAACTTCTACAAAAGCTCAGGATGAAGGCAACTAGCATTATGGCTGTTCTTGAAAATAATGGGATAAAATCATATGTTTATGGTTCTGTCGCGAGAGGGGATGTGTCAGAAAAAAGCGATATCGACATCGTGATTTTAAACCCTCCTCCACTTGTGATTTTAAACTATGTTATCGAGAACAATTTTAATGTGTATAGCAAGGAGATAGTTCAGGCAACTCCGAATCATGCATTAAAAGGTTATGTTTATCTGGATGAGAAAACCGTGATAAGCTTTCCAATCACTAAGCTTACCAAGAGAGAGTATGAGTTCTATTATTTTGGCGGATTGCTCTCATATGAGAAGGCTAAAGATTGGAGAATAAGAACACCTGGCGTTAATAAAAAATTGTTAATGATTATACCTAAAGAGTTTGGACATATTGAATACTCAATTATTGGGAGAGAATCCGAAGTAAGCAAAATTTTAGGCATATCTATTGAAACTGTTCTTGAACGCGAAAAAATTCTTACAAGAAGGGATGCTAAAGGCCGAACTGGCGTCTTTATTAAGAGAATTTTAGCGAGAGACGAATCTTTTGATGAGGTTATACGAGAACTAATAGATAAAAATCCTGCTGTAAGAAACTTAATAAGGAGAAGAGGTCTGGTAATTTAATAGGTGTAATCTATGCAACCTTCGAATGTTTTAGTCGGACTTGTTGGAAAACCAAACTCAGGAAAAACTACTTTCTTTAATGCAGCTACAGCATCAAACGCAAAGGTTGCTGATTATCCATTTACAACGATAGAGCCAAACGTAGGAATGGCATTTGCAACTTTAGAGTGCGTATGCAAGGAGTTTGGTGTTAAAGATAATCCACGCAATTCGCTATGTATTGATGGAATAAGACATGCTCCAATTAAAATGATTGATGTAGCTGGGCTTGTTCCAGATGCGTGGAGAGGTAGGGGTCTAGGGAATAAATTTCTTGACGATCTCAGACAAGCAGATGTATTAATTCATGTTGTAGACGCCTCCGGTGCTTATGATGCTGATGGTAGACCTCTAGGAAAACCAGGGATGTGGGATCCTCTTAAGGATATACAGTTTCTTGAGGAGGAGATAGCGAGATGGATGTTTCAGATAATAAAAAGAGATTGGGATAGATTAGCTAGAATTGTGGAAAATGAAAGGAGAGATTTAGTAGAAGTATTAAGCGAAAGATTATCAGGATTATCAATTAAGGAGGAGCATATTAAGAAAACATTAGAAGTTGTTGATGCGGATCCTGAAAGACCAAGAAGTTGGAGTGATGATTTATTATACTCCTTTGTAAAGGAGCTTAGAAGAATTTCTAAGCCGATAGTTATTGTCGCCAATAAGATTGACATTCCAAAAGCTGAGGAGAATTATGAACGTATGAGGGAGGCCGGAATAGATGCAATACCAGCTTCCGCACTTGCTGAATATGCTCTAATAACATATGCTGAGAAGGGGATTATAAAATACGTTAGGGGGAGCAATCATTTTGAGATTCTCCAGCCTAATAAACTAAGCGCGAGGGAGAAGAAATTATTTGAAAAGATAGAAGAGCTTTTGGATAAATGGGGAAGTACTGGGGTCCAAAAAGCGATTAACAAGGCAGTCTTTGATGTCCTTAAAATGATTGCTGTATTTCCGGTAGAGGATATAAATAGGCTAAGTGACAAGAAGGGTAATGTTCTTCCTGATGTAATCTTAGTACCTTATGGAACAACAGCAAGAGAATTTGCTGGATATATTCATACAGACCTAGCTAAGACTTTCTTATACGCAATTGATGTCAGAACAAAGAAGAAGCTTGGCGAGGATTATGTTCTGAAGCATAGAGATGTTATAAAAATAGTAGCTGCTGGTGCTAGGGGTTAAGAGGAACAGGTTTAAATATTTAAAACACAATTTTTAGGGAATCAACATGTCAAGCTTAGCTAGAGGAGGTTGTTTTAAATGCCTACAAAAAGACCTGCTGCATGTTATAGAAAAGCTCCAAGAAAACCATATACGAGGAAAGAGTACATTAGAGCGATACCTCAACCCAAATTGAAAATGCCTAATATAGGAAATTATAACGGCCAATATGATTATGTTGTTCTCCTAATTTCGGAGCAAAAAGGCATCATCCTAGATAGGGCTTTAGAAGCCGCTAGAGTCGCAGCAAATAGATATTTAACGAAGAAGGTAGGCAGGCAAAAATACTTTATGAGAATTAGAACATATCCGCATCATATAATAAGGGAGACAAAATTCCTTGGAATTGCCGGAGCAGACAGAATTCAGCAGGGAATGAGAAGGGCATTTGGAAAGCCAGTAGATAGAGGAGCAATCGTCAAGCTTAATCAGATAATAATGGAGGTATGGGTAAAGGAATCAGATCTTCAGCACGCAAAAGAAGCTATAAGAAGAGCATCACATAAAATTGGATTAGATACGAGAATAGAAATCAAAAAATTCGAGGAGTTATATCAAAAAGCTAGCTGAGAATTATGTGAGCATTACCATGAAGTCCTCTGGCGTTTCTTTTATTGTTTTATCCTCCTCTAGTTCACCACGTTCTCTTAGCACTTGGTTTGTTAACAGCCAGAATATTAATGCTAAACTTTTTCTCCCCTTATTATTTGCTGGTATTGCGAAGTCTATGTAAGAAAGCGTGTTATTAGTATCGGCTAAAGCAATAACAGGAACTCCTATCATAGAGGCCTCAATCAATGCCTGTCTCTCCTTTATTGGATCCGAGATTAGGATTATTTCTGGCTCTATGTAAGTAGACAACTCGGGATTTGTAAGTGTTCCAGGATTATATCTTCCGGGAAAAACGATGAACTTTGTCCATTTACTCATCTTAATTATAGGTTTCTGAGCATATAATCTTGTGCCAAATACAGCAACCTCATCAGGAGAATACCTGGCAAGCAATTTAGCGGCTAAGCGAATTCTCTCATCAGTCTTATGAACGTTGATCAGATAAACTCCTCCCTTCCTCTTAAATATGAATCTCTCCATGTCCTTAGTCTTCTTGTTAGTTCCAATATGAACGCCATATCTCGTATAGACCTTAAGAGGGACAAGCATTTCTTTCTGTTCTTCTTCATGAGTAATCTTACCTTCTCCTTGTTCTCTCAACACCTCCTCTCACCTTGCCTCGGCTTCTTTCATATTTTACATACTTATTTATGCTGGGAACAAGCATGATTTCGTAAGATATGACATCATCAATCAAATCTAAATGAGATATAAACATTCTCCTACAACATTCCTTCTTAATACCCAAATCATCAAGAACCTTTCCAGGATCTTCTCCCCGGCTTACACGAATTTTAAATGGTCTCCATAGGTGTCCTATCACTTCACCACATGTAAAACATCTAACTGGTATTATCATATGCTCGCCTTTTGAAAAACCTAAGCCTTAAGTTAATCGAGGCTTAAACTATAAGTATGTTACGAATCCTTAAACAAGGTATAAGAAATTATATGAAATTAACAGCAATGTTTTAAATGTCCTCAAGTGAGATTAATGGCAGAAGAACGCCTACTGGATGCTCTAATAAAAGTAAAACTAGCGGAAAAGAGGCTTAATAAGCTGATTTCTAGCTCTGAATCTTCTGAGAAAGGTCTTTATAAAAAGCTCTTAAAATCACTGCTGATAAAGGATTACTCAACAGCTAGGAGATTAGCTAAGAGCATAATTGAACAGAGAAGGAAGCGTAGGGCTCTAGAGGCGCTTTTATCAAAGATAAGAAATGTTAGGAATGATTTAGAAATAGCTATGGCGATGAAAAGCTATAGTGAAGGGATTAAAATTGCGAAACAAGTTCTGAGAGGAGTTGAAAAAGATGTTGAGAACATTCTTGAGGCACAAAACCTGGCGGATTTAGATTCAATCATACAGCGAGCTGAATTACTAACCGAGCCAACTTTGCAACAACTTGAAGAGAGAGAAATTGATGAGCTTTTAAAGAGAGCTGAACTAGCAGTGTTAGAGAAGCTTGAGGAGGAGATACCTAGTAGTGGTGAAGAGATAATCGAGGAGGAGGTAGAAGTTGAAAAAGAAAGAGAAGATTAAGGAATGGAAGAAGAAATTATTAGAAGAGGCGGCTTTTCAAGATAGAAAGCCATTTGAAATTAATCTGGAAAAAACGCCTTTGCCTCCTGTTATTAAGGATATTAAGAGGCGTCTTGGATATCCATCTACATTTGAAGGAATTTTGCTCAATCAAAAAGATGTGAAAAAAGCAATAATTGATGTTTTATCAAGGGCGGATAGACCCCTCAGAATAGAGGAATTATTATCAGAATTGTTTAAAATGGGCATAAGAACAAAAATAAACATCCTAGAAGAGATAATTTTTAGGTTTGCTAGAGAGAAAAGTCTGTTTGTTAAGAAGGGATATATTAGCTTAATGAGACCAGCAGATACTAAGTTAGGCAGGGAGATTCTCAAGACAATTAGGCAACAAAAGATCATAACGTTTAATGAGCTCTTATCAACGTTCGAAGACAGGAAAATTCTTGAGATTATACTCGAGGATTTAGAAAGTTTAGGAGTTATAGTTAGGGATAAGAGAACAAATAGAATTTTCATTGTTTCTTAGATTTCTTCTTTGGCTTCTTTATTATCAAGATGTCCCCAAGCGTAATCGTATCCTCATCAGCTCTTTCTTCTCTATCCAACTGAATCGAAATAATCTCAGCCTCGCTCCTAATTTTGATATTCAATAATTTCTCAATCCTATTTATTAGGTAATCTGGAGGGACGATTTTCTGACTTTCTATTTTTCTAATAAAACTAACAGATTCCCTAAGAGCTCTCGCTAGATCTTCTTGTGTCCACCCTCTAGCTTCTCTAGCCCTCTTAATTCTAAGGCCGTAATCTTCTACAAGCTCTGGATAACCAAGTTCTTCATCCAAAGATTTGCTACGGCTCTTTATGATTAATGGTCTTCTTTTTGGCTTTTTTGCGACACTCATAACCGGTCTAACCGCTCTTGGAATTGGCTTACCATACTTAGCACATCTCGGGCATAGAATCATTATTGCACCATCAACATCATAATATCTAGGCCTATCAACGGGTGCACCGCAAATCTCACAATAATATTTTGTTTCTTTGACTTTGGGCAAGAAATCACCAAGCAAAAAAGTAAAATGCTCTCAAACTTAAACTATGAGTAGTTCATAATCTTAAATCTTTGTAATGAAGGTGGAAATCATGCGAATAATCCTTTTTGGACCGCCTGGTGCTGGAAAAGGAACTCAAGCAAAGAGATTATCTGAGCGTTATAATATACCTCATATATCCACTGGAGACATCTTTAGAGAGCATTTAAGGAAGAAAACAGAGCTCGGGAGAAAAATAGAGGAATACGTTAAAAGTGGTAAACTTGTCCCCGATGAGATCGTAATCGAAATCGTAAAGGAGCGTTTGAGTAGGGATGATGTAAAGAGAGGATTCATCTTAGATGGTTTTCCAAGAACTGTTAGACAAGCTGAGGCTCTAGATGAGATACTTGCTAAATTAAACATGCCTTTAACAGCCGTTATCGAACTCAAAGTTCCGGAGGAAGAGGCTATTAAGAGGATATTGATAAGAGCTAGGCTTGAAGGAAGATTTGATGATAAGTTGTGTACGATGAAGAGGAGATTTAAGGAATATGAAGAAAAATCAAAGCCTGTATTAGACTATTATAGAAGGAAAGGTTTATTAGTGGAAATTGATGGTGCGAAAAGTATTGAGGAGGTATTTGAGTCAATTATTAAGGCATTAGAAGGTGTAAAAAGATGATTATGAATGGTGTTGTAGTTTCAATAATTGGGAGGGATAGAAAAGGATTACTTGCTGAGATAGCCGCAGCAATCGCTGATGCTGGTGGTAATATAGAGGAGATAAGAGGACATACAATATTTCTTCAAGAAGGAAAGAAAATCGTAAGCTTATCATTAATTGTGACAGATGAGGATGTTCTCGACCTCTATAAGCAACTGAAAGAACGCTTGAAAATCGTGGCTGAAAAACTTGGATTGAAGATAAATATATATCTTCTAGGCGATATCCTTCAGCAATGAAACTGAATCGATATATTACAGAAAAAGTTTATTTTCTTTATTCTTAAGCTTCGAAACTTTTAGTGGTTGCCGTATTAAGTAAGATGATCCTCATAAGAGGTGTCAAATGATTGAGTGGGAAACTTGAAAATATTGAGAAGATGATGAAATCTAAATTAGAGGGTACTGAGTTTTCTGATTATGTGTGTGAAGAGCTGTGGGATTATATCTGGATGAGCGGATTTAGGGTTGAAGTTGCGGCTCTACTTAGTTTAAAGCCTGGTGATAAGGTACTGGATGTTGGTTGCGGAGATGGTTGGTTTGCGATTCAAAACGCACTCAAATATCCAAAGGTGAATTTTGTAGGAATAGACTTGTTTGAGGCAGATGAAGCAAAGAGGATAGCTGAGCTACTTGGAGTGAGAAACTGTAAGTTCTACAAGGTAGATGCACTTAAAATGAGCTTTAGTGAGAAATTTGACCATGTAGTACTCTTCATGGCGCTTGGGAACATATGTGAATCCCTAAACGATTTAAAGAAGTTATTCGAGAACTGCTGGAGAGCCTTGAAGAGCGGAGGTAAGTTACTCATAGTCGAGCCATTTGAGGAGGATTTTCCAGCTGAAGTAAGAGATATTGTGAAAAGGTTGTACAAACTATACAAGGATTTGGGAAAGTCGCAGGGTGAAGATAAGGAGACTATACTGAGTAGGAAAGCGACGCTGACCACGCTTAAGAAGACAGGTTTCAGAATCTTTAACCTAGGTAGTAGAGAATTTGACTGGTATGTGTCTAAAGATGAGGCTAAGGAGTATTTTAGGCTCGATGAGCTGCCTTTAGACATGCCAGATATAATTTGGGTACACGACATACCGAAGCGAGTAACTATAATTTTGGCTATGAAAGAGGGAACCTTCTAACTGTTTAAATTTCTAAAAGCTAAGTGTTAGAAAACGTAATTAATATCCTTACCTCATACTCGGGAATATTTTTAGTTATTCTCTTAACCAAAGATAAAAAGAATTGAATGCACCCTAGCGAATTATAGAGTTTCCCTCAAAAGCTCTTTTATTGTTGTGAAGCTCCTCTCAAACTCCTTGTCAAGCCTTCTATATATCACCTTCCTCTCCGGAAGCTTTACTACAGCTAATAGAGGTAAGAGTTTCTTTTGCTTACTAGCCTCTATTATTCTCTTAATCTCCGCCTCTTTAATAGAGACCTCGCCATAAGTTCTCTTCACCTGTATTCCAATGCCTTTAAAGGGGCCGTATTCCTTCAGAATAACAATATCGAAAACTCCCCAGCTCATATAAGATATTAGAACTTCTTTAATGCCCTCCTCATAAGCTAGCTTCTTAGCCACCAAATATTCGGCCGTGTATTCCGGAAGATACTTCTCCTCAGGCCTATTTGATAATATGTTAGAGAGAAATCTTCTGAACATGGAATCGTAGATCTCAAACCTGGAGTTCTCCCTTAGCAATATTCCCCTTCTCTCAAGGAGGATGGCTGTTCTAAGCTCCTCCCTATCCATCATCTCAGCCCGAACGCCATCAATTGCTTTCCTCATGACCTCTAACGCTTCATTTGATAGGTTGATTACCTCAAGTAACTTCGCATTATAATAATCAAGAAGCGTTCTCTGAACTATTTCTCTAGCTTTTTCCAGAGATTCTTCATCAACTTTTCCAAGATTTACTAGGTTATAACCGAATAACTGCATATGAAACGGATAATCATCAACGCTCATAGCAATATACTCAGCTACATCCTCAGAAATCTTTAGACCAGATAAATCGAACATTTTCATGAGCATCTTTATCGAATCCTCCCTCGGGAAGTTCCTCAGCTTATAAACCTTAAACCTCCCATGCCAAACGTCAATAGCATCTAGCAGAGGGCCTATGAGAGATCCAGATACCACTAATCCAAAGCGAAACTCCTCAACAATTCCTCTGAAGAAATCAAATACGAACCTATCATCCAACTTTGTGAAGAAGCCTTCAGCCTTAACTAGATGAGGCAAATCCTGAAACTCATCGATGAAGAGAAGGCACCATCTATCTTTCTTCTCAAGAAGTTGATTCAGCCTCCTGAAAATAGAATAAATATTTCCCCCTTTCCTCAAATCCTCTAAGATATCTTTACCCCCTCCTAATTCACTCACAATCGTTGTCACTATCTCCTCTACTGGATTAGTGACAACATTAAGCCTTAATAGGATGGGAATCAGGTTTGGATTTCCTTCAGCTATGCTTTTAAGCTTAATGAGAGTTGAGGATTTACCGAACTTGAAAGGAGCTAGTAAAGCTATTAGCATCCTATACTTCTCGAGCTCCAGGAGTCTCTTAAAGTAATTTAGAATCTCACGTCTATCAAAGAAGAGATCCGGAGGCACTGGACCCTCTATTATAAAAGCGTTCCTGACCATCAGACATTCCCTCTTACTCTCTAAGAATAATTAATTATTCTCTGAAGATTCAAAAGGTTCTCTGAAGAGCTGAGGTTGGAATTTTGACACTATAAATCAGAAAATTTGCCTAATAGTATTAGGAAAGAAGAACACATAATGATTATTCATCAAGAGAAATAACAAAATAAAATCAAAATTTAAAGACAATAAATAGTATTTTCAAAAGCATTTTTGGTGAATGAGTATGAGAAAGCTCGATTTGAAGATAGAGAGGATAGCTAGGGAAATAGCGAAAATAGCTGGTCCGGAGATGAGATACGCTTTGGTGAAAATCATAATGTCATCAATGGGAGCAAAGCTAAAAACAATAGCGGAGAGATCTGGAGTTGCTTATTCAACTATGAGAAACGCTTTCTCCCAAGGAAGGATGGGCGAAGAAACGGCTATTAGGATACTGAATTATCTCATAAGAACAAATACATTCGCCGTGAGAAGAGCTCTTAAAATGCTCATCAAGGAGTTCGAGGAGAGGATGAACGAGATGGATAAGATGCTACAGGAGGTTGAGAAGGAGATAATAGAAGGGAAGTAAGGGCGGAAGTAATGTGGTTCAGAAAAGCGGTGATAAAGAGGACTGGAGACTACATAATCATCTACTCACAAGGGAAGAGGTACATCATAAACTACAAGAGGAAGAGGAACGTCATAATAGTATCTGGAGGAGTAGTAGAGATAAAGGCACTAGCTGAAATGGCTAAGCACGGAACCCTATTCGTAATAGAGGATGATAGCGGAAGGATGAGCTATCTATTGCCAGGAGAATTTAAGGCATTGAGGAAGCAAATAGAAGCATTGCATGATGAGAGGGGGATAATCTTAGCCAGGTTCTTCGCGAGAGGGAGCGTTGAATCCAAGGCAAGATTGCTGAGATATTTGGCCAAGGGGAGGGAGAAGGACAGGGAGAGGCTCCTGAGCTCAGCTAGGAAGATGATGGGATACATATCAAAGATAGAGTCATCCGATGATCTAAGGGTAATAATGGGATATGAAGCAATAGCGACAAGGTTCTACTTCTCAACACTAGGGAGCATATTAAATCGCTATGGATTCGCTGGAAGGGATGAGAAGGGAGGAGATTTGGTAAATGCTATGATAAACTATGCTAACGCCATTGTTAGAGCATATGCCCTAGTCTCGGTCATAAGAGCCGGACTTTTCCCATGGATAGGATACCTTCATAGACCAATTGGTGATAGGATGTCCCTTGTCCTAGATATAGCTGAGTTCGCCATACCTCCTATAGCTCATAGAGCAGTCATGAAGCTAGCCCCTAGCTTCTATAAGAGCGAGTATTCATACATTGATGGAAGGGTTATAATGCCTGATTGGATGAGGTATCGCTTGGCTAAGCTAATACACGTTCTGATGAACTCTCCCTGCAATGTCTTCTATAGGGGTATAAAGATACTTAGCTACGAGGCTTTGGATGATATAGCTTCCAACGTATCTAATTTCCTCAGAAAGGGGAGGAAGCTAAAGCCCATCTTCCTCATTTGATAGCTCATATAAGCTTCTGTCTCTTATACACATCTCCTAGCACAC